>JBFKFH010000093.1:0-11410 GCA_041618685.1 Rheinheimera sp. | reverse complement strand
TCTATTTGCTTGCTTTTAACAGTTCGCCGTAATCGCCACAGCGCCGGAATGTTATAACCCAGTTCGAACAGTTCAAATACGGCTTCAGGGACATACCGGGTAAGCTCAAGCAACCAGCGTACAGCTGAACGACCTTGTTTGGTGCCCGCTTCTGCCGCTTGGCCGGTATCTTTGGTGGCACTGGCTTCAGGGTCAGCACCAGGCAACGATAAAATGTGCACGCTATGCCCCAACTGGCGCAAGCCGTTTGCCACACCTTTGATATGTACACCTTCTGCACCTTTACCGCGGGTTCGATGATGAAACAAAATATTCATTTTATACTTCCAGAGATTTCAGCATTAAACCCTGCTGTTGCCATATTGGTATCAGGTTATTCAACGCATCAAGACAAACGTCATTGTCGTCATGAAATAACACAATATCGCCGGCAACCACGGGATTAACTGTCAGGTTCTTTACAATCTCGTCTGGTGCAGCCTTTTGATAATCCAAGGAATCTCGACTCCAGTGCACGGCGGTAATATTCATGCGCCATAAACTAAACAATACGCGAAAACTCCATAAACCGCGTGGTGCGCGGAACAGCACACAGGGCTTGTGTAAAATAGACTCAATGATGTCGGTACTCTGGTTAATCTCAGCTAACTGCGCAGCCCGAGTTAACTTAGGCAATGACAAATGTTTATAGCTATGGTTGGCAACACAATGCCCACGCTTAGCAATTTCTTTTACTAATTCAGGGTACTGCTGTGCGTGTAAACCAATAAGGAAAAAACTCGCTTTTGCATTGTGCTTGTCCAGCAAGTCTAACAACTTGGGGGTTACCTCCGGATGCGGACCATCATCAAAGGTTAAATACAACGCACTTTCACGGGTTGAGTATCTTCGTCGCAACACAGATTGAGGTATCAGTTGTCGCAGCAGCCGTGAAATTCCACTAACCCACATTACTTGTGATCTCCATGTTTACCTTTTGCCATCTTGGCTCCATCAGCG
This sequence comes from Rheinheimera sp., assembly GCA_041618685.1. GTDB lineage: Bacteria > Pseudomonadota > Gammaproteobacteria > Enterobacterales > Alteromonadaceae > Alishewanella. The sequence continues at coordinate 10,411 of JBFKFH010000093.1, read as the reverse complement.
CCGTCTGTCAAAACTGTAACCGCATCATGCCGTTGCATTTAATTTTGCTCCAGCACGCGTAACATTGCCGCTTTGTTTTTCTGCCAGCTAAATTGCATGGCGTGCTGAATTATTGCCTGTTTGTCCCATTGCGTTTCTATCGCTATTCGCAAAGCTTCCGTCAATAACTGTGGTTCAGGCGCAGCGAACAATTTACCACTAATATCAGACTTAACAACTTCTGGGATTCCGCCGACTGCCGTCGCAACAACTGGTGTCCCCGCCGCCATCGACTCAAGCAAAACATTCGGCACACCTTCATGAAAACTGGGCAAGACTAACAGTTTTGCATGCTGCATATAACCGGGCAATTGCGAGTGAACAACATTGCCCAAAAACACCACATACTGCTGTAATTGCTGCAGATTGACATATCTCGACATCTCGTTATGCATTGCGCCACTGCCAGCAATAACTAGTAAATAGTCTGGATAGTCTTGGCGTAATGCCTGAAAAGCCTGCAACAACTCCATAACGCCTTTGTCTGCTTTTAAGTTTCCAACAAACAACAAATAAGGATTGGTAATACTTCGTGTGGCGGCTTCCCGAAACAATGCATGATTGACACCGTTGTATACCACCTGGATTTTATCTTTTGCGATACCAAGCGCCACCATGTCACATTTCAGATTATCTGATACCGCAATGATGCCACGCGCTCGCTGCCCTGCGGCAACAATCTGTCTGGCTCTCGCCGGTTGCTGACCATGTAAATGAATGTCTGAACCATGCACTTTGAAATAAAATCGACTACGAAACAATTTTGCTAACCATCCGGTTGCAACCGCATCAGGAAACGCCCAACTTGCCAGCATGATTTCGGGCCTGCGTCTTTTCAGCCACAACCCTGAATGTATTAACAGCGAGCAGAACATCCAGACAGAATAAAGCCGCCGTCCCAACTTAGGCAGAAAAAAATACGGCACATACCGCACCTTATCCGACTGGTTGATTTGCCTGAAGTGTTTAAACCATTCAACAAAGTGAACCGGGACCAACACTGACATCTCATACTCAGATTCAAGCTGAGCGAACTGCTGCCGATTAAACGTTGCCCTGCCAGGCTCCCACGGTAATGGATACAAATTGGTAATGATTACTAACCGCTGTTGTGGCATTAACTAGACCTCACATACGGTGACACGATATTTGCCACTTGCGGTTAACGGTATGTCATCTACTATTTCAAAAGTCAGTGCCAACTCACCTGCTGTATAACGCTCAATTTCATTGCGCATGGCCACTTTATCCAGCTCAGTAAGGCCACCGGGCGCGACAATGCTGATGGTAATACCATCAAGATGCGACTGACGAACCTGAAACTTATATACATTGGCAAATTCTTTAAATAGATGCGGGAATAACTCACCGGGGATAAGCTTGCCTGAGCGGGTTTTAATGACATCCAGTTTTCTACCATCAACACTCGACATAACCGGTAACGGATTACCACACGGACACGGCGCCTCATGCAATGTGGCTCTGTCACCATTTTGGTATCGGATCAGCGGCATGCCGTAGTTAAATAAGTCGGTTAGTAGCAGATCTCCGCTTTGGCCAACCACAGCATGGCCGCCTTCATCGACTGTCTCCACTAGCAGATGGTCGACATTGATATGAAGTTGTTGATGTTGCTGGCATTCTGCTGCGATTAACATCACTTCCCGGCAACCATAGGTGTTGTAGACCGGACAGGAGAAAGCCCGCTCTATCACTTCCCGCTGATATTGATATAAGGGTTCTGCGCCGGTAAGAATACTGTTGGGCCTGTGCACAGTAATGCTGTTACGTACAATATATTGAGCTAACTCATACAGCGGATTGACGTAAGCAACCATCGCATCGGGTTTATAAGTATTAATTTGACTAATGTACTGTGGTAAATTCTCTGGCGACATCGAAAAAGAGTTCAGCATCTTGCGATTATATAATCGATGATACAATTGCTCTTTTAACTGTTTGCCCAATGACATTTCCCCAACACCAGCCCCCCATAAATATAAGGTGCGCTCACCTAGGCCAGCCCCAAGCCAGTTGTAACCGCGCCACATTACGGCCTCTCTGCGAGTATTACTGTCGAAATCCAGCTCAAACTTCAATGGCTGCCCGGTTGAACCGCCGGTTGACTTGACAATATTATGCTGAAAGTTTCGTGCCTTTAAATCTGCATAATTGTCTCTGATATCATCTTTGGTCAGTACAGGTAACTGCCTAAATTGAGCCATGGTATCAATCGTACGGATGTCGTCTATTCCGGCATTTAGCCAACGTGTGCGGTAAAAAGGGCAATTTTCATAGCTATTCGTCAGTAGCTGCGTCAGCGCTTGCCACTGCAACTGTGTTAACGCTTGTGGTGAGAGTGCAAGATGTTGTTCGTATTCCTTCACATAGCGCAGAAGCGGCTTACCTTTTACGCGCGCTAACAGCGGCAGCACGACACCACGTAAAAGTTGTGGGTATAGTTTCATGTACGCATCCATTCGTCATTGAGCCAAAATTTTACCGCCAATCAGATCATTTCAACCCAAATTGGCCTCAGAGTATAAACGAAAGCGAAGACTGTAACCAATAGTTGATTATTAATGGCTTACAGGTCAAACTCGTAACACAAGGTTGGGTATAAATGAGTAACGTCCCATCCACAAGATTACTCGGAGTGTCATGGATGACCATTAAACATGCAAATACACTGTTTGCCCTACTGATACTACTGCTAAGTTATAGTTTACTGCTCTACCCTCAGGTGATCTCCGATTGGTTTACATACAGTTTTGATGACGGGACCTATTCACACGCCTATTTGATGCCTTTTATCATCGGCACTTTGCTGTGGCAGCAGCGCAACCATTTTACCTTAAAGTTTAATAAGCTTTGTTTTACGTTAATGCTGTGTGTTGCAGCAACCTTGGTCATCAGTATTACTGCGCAGCAAATTACCGTAACCCGGTTGCTGTTTCCACTTTATGTCATTTTGTTATTTTGCAGTTTATTTAAGCCCAGTTCAGCACTTATCGTTCCTCTGGCACTGTTATGGTTTATCGCGCCTGTCTGGGGCGCACTTATCGGGCCTTTGCAAAATATTGCCGTTGTTATTACAACCTTCTTTATGCAGCTAACGCATATTCCAATCTATGTAGATGGTAATTTTATTCAAATACCACAAGGCGTATTTGAAGTTGCGGAAGGATGTAGTGGGCTACGTTATTTTATTGTCTCTGTTGCACTAAGTACGTTGTTATGCCACCTGCACTTGCGCAAATTAAAGAACATTATTCTGCTGACATTGTGTGCAATTATTGGCGCTATACTAGTTAACGGCATTCGTATTGTTCTGATAATACTTATTGGCTATTACACGGACATGCAAAGCGCCATAGTAAAAGATCACAATATGTTTGGCTGGTTTTTGTATATCCCTTTTATCATGGCGTTGTTTTACATGGTTGGCAGACTAGAGCCTCATCGCACGCAAGAGACGTCGAGCTACACAGTACAAAGAGGCAACAACCGCGCCATACTAACTGTTCTGTTCAGCGCCTTGTTACTGTCGGGTCTCAGTATCAAATTATTAATGTCACAATTGCCTTTGTTTGCATATAGCAGTATTCAAACCCTCGCTGTCGTTAACACCGATATTCCTTCTGCAAGCATCGTTGCCTATAGCAGCCAAATACGAAAACAGCTGCAGTTTGATGAGTTAGAAATCATCGACATTCGCTACGATTTCGAAGGAAGACATGATGCAAACCGCGCGGATTATTACCTCAATAACGTTATCCCTAGCGGCTGGCATAAAACAGCCAGTGAAATGACACCCAATAGCCAGTTAATTTGGTTAAGCGACCGCTCAGGTAACGAAGCTATAGTACAGTTCTGGTATGAAGCCAACGGACGAAGAACAGGCTCATTGACGGTTTATAAACGTAACCGTATTCTTCAAGCCTTTAAGCTAAATGCTCATTCAGCACTACAATGGCAGTTTGCGAGATGTCAAACCAACAACTGTCGGAAAGAATCTCAACTATTGCGTCAATTAACTTACAACATCACGCTGAACGAGTAACACTCACAAAACTAGTTTAGCGTTTAACTTTCACAGGTTGTTTATGAAAACGTTTGATAAAGTGTGTGTAATCGGTCTGGGTTATATCGGCTTGCCAACGGCAGCAGTCATCGCCTCCCGAGGCATTGAGGTGCTGGGAGTAGATGTCTCCAAGTTTGCAGTTGATACCATTAATCAGGGGAAAATCCATATTGTTGAACCGGATCTGGATATGCTGGTTCAAGCGGCGGTAATGACCGGAAAGTTAAAGGCCGCTGTGCAGCCAGACACCGCCGATGCGTTCATCATTGCCGTACCGACACCATTCAAAGAAGATAAAAAACCCGATTTATCCTATATCGAAGCGGCCGTCGCCAGCATTGCACCTGTGCTCAAACCAGGTGATCTTATTATCCTTGAGTCGACGTCACCTGTCGGCACGACCGAGAAAATATCTCATTGGTTAGCCGAGCTTAGGACTGATTTAATACTGCCGCACCAGGACCCAGATAACACCCAGCTTTACATTGCGCACTGCCCGGAGCGTGTGCTGCCCGGTCGTATCCTGGAAGAGCTAGTCAGCAACGACCGTATTATTGGTGGCATCACACCACAGTGTGCGGCCAGAGCAACATCACTGTATACGCTGTTCGTGCGCGGCGAGTGTCTGCAAACGAGCTCTCGGACAGCTGAGATGACGAAGTTAACAGAAAACTCTTTCCGAGATGTGAATATTGCCTTTGCCAACGAATTATCAATGATCTGTGACACACTGAAAATTAACGTGTGGGAATTGGTTAAACTCGCCAATCGCCACCCGCGGGTGAATATTCTGTCTCCTGGCCCCGGTGTGGGCGGCCACTGTATCGCAGTAGATCCTTGGTTCATCGTCGACTCTGCACCAGATCAAGCAAACATGATCCGTTTAGCGCGGGAAATTAATGATTACAAGCCGCATTATGTCATTGACAAGGTTATAAAAGCAGCAGATGAGTTTAAGCGCCCCGTCATTGCCTGTCTTGGTTTAGCATTTAAAGCAGATATAGATGATTTAAGGGAAAGCCCGGCGGTTAATATCGCTAAAGCATTAAAAAAGCAAAATATTGGCGAAATACTGGTGGTTGAACCTAATATAAAAGCCTTACCAGCATCTTTAGCAGAGCTAAGTACTAACTTAGTTTCATTATCAGAAGCTATTGAAAAAGCCAATATACTGCTGATACTGGTCGATCATAAGCAGTTTAAAACACTGAGTCTTGCCGATGTTGCACGTAAGATTGTCATCGATACCAGAGGAATATTTGGATAACAATAATCACTCAAGGAGAGGGATATGAAAAGCTTCACCAAGCTAAGTGCAGCCGTTATTATTGGTTTAACGCTAACTGCATGTGGCCAGAAAAGCAGCGAAGAACACTTTCAAGCCGCACAGTCATTTTTAGCGAGCAACCAGTTAAATAGTGCATTAATTGAATTGAAATCTGCACTACAAAAAGAGCCCGAACGTGCAGAGTACCGCTTAGCCTTGGCTGAAGTATATGTTAAAGCCGGTGCGCTGGATGACGCGATTAAAGAATACCAACGTGCTATCGAGTATAGCCAGGACAATCAGGCATTCATCCAGCAGTACGTGTATGTACTCTTTCTCAACGGTAACTATACCGACATTCTGGAATTACTCGAGAGCACTGATAGCTACCCGCAACCGCTGCAAGATTATCTGTTAGTTTTTAAAGGCTTAACAGAAGCAGAGTTAGGAAGTAATGACAATGCAGCGGCCCTGTTTGCCACATTATCAGATTCTACCCAAACTGATGTTGCACAATTTGCTAAAGCCTTTCAGGCACTGGCAAAAGCTGAACTGACAGAAGTAAAACAACTGTTAGCTGATATCCCACCCACTTCACCGTTATATTACCAATCGGTTTACGTCAGAAGCAAAATAGCAATAACCGAAAACGATTCAGCTAACGCAATTTTGCTACTGCGGGAATACACGCAAGCACATCCGTATCAATTATTACCACAGTTATTATTAGCACAGTCGCTGGTAAAAACGTCCCAATTTGAGCCGGCAAGTGACATTCTGCGGCCACTGCTTAAAACGGTGCCTCAGCAACCTCTGGCAAACTATTTCAGTGCGGTAATTGCCTATGAAAATAAGGATTACGAAAAAGCTCGAGACTACATCGACGTTGCAATTGCGAATGGACTGAAAACACCACAGGCCCGCATTATTGCGGCGTTAGTTGCGGTAAATCTTCAGCTGGATAACATAGCGCTGAATCATTTAGAAACCGTCAAAGACACTCTCCATGTCTATCCGCCAGCACAACGTCTTTATGCGATCTTAATGTTACGAACTGGTAATACTGCCGCAGCCCAGCAATTACTGTCTAACCAGGAGTTGCAGAAAGCCGACATTGAGTTACTGTCCGCCACCGCGTTCGAGTTAGCCAAACAAGGTAGTACAGAGGCCGCCCAAAATCTACTGGAACAATATCGCTCTGATGAACCATTGTCAGCCAGTGAATTAACGACGCTTGGCGCGGTACAGATGAGAATGTCAGGCCAGCGTGATACGGCAATCCGGACGCTAGAGCAAGCGTTGCAAATGGATCCAGCGTCAGATCAGGCACGGGTTATCTTACTAAGCGCATACGTTAAAGAGCAAGACTATGCTAAAGCGATGGCGCTGGCCGATGAGTGGATAGCATCTGAGCAACGCCGCAATGCAGGTCATAACATGAAAGCCTATGTTGCGTTGGTCAGTGAGCAGTTGGATGTGGCTGCGACGCATATACAAACCGTGTTAAAAGAAGAACCTAAGAACAGCCTGGCGCGTTTACTCAATGCCTCTTTATCTACGGCAAAAGGTGACACTACCCAGGCTGAACAACAATTTAAATCACTATTAGATGATGAGCCTCAAAATAGTCAAGCGCTGGAGCAATACCTGGCGTTCAGCCGGGCAAACGGCAATATTGACGATGTGACAAAGCGTCTTGAAAAAGCACATAAAGCTACTCCGTTAAATTATCAGCTGACTCTGCTACTGGCCAATGCCAAGCACAGCGCTGGAGAATATAAAGCGGTACTTGCGTTACTCAACAGTTTAGAAACTAAACCCCATTCGCGCACTACTACGCACTGGGCATATCTTATTGATGCGCAATTACGGCTGAACAATCCAGCGCAAGCATTGCAAAGCGCCAGAGAATGGTATGATACGCAACCCAGCTCCAGCCTTGCTGCGCAAGCTTATATGCAAGCGTTGTACGCGAACAAAGATTTCCCAGCAGCACTTACTATCATTGATAAACTGCTAGCCACTCAACCGGAACATGTAAGATTTATCAATATAAAACTACAGATCCTCGACGACGGTCAGCTCAATAAGCAGCTGATTGAGTTCGTAAATAACTTGTCTGGCACTATTCAACAGCGACCTGAAGTACAATTTTATAAAGGCAAGGCATTAGCTAAGCTTGAACAATATCCGGCAGCAGAAAAGCTGCTGTTACAAAGCTATACCACGCAACCCACGGTAAAAACAGTACTATTCCTCGCTGAGTTGCAAAGCAGGGCTGGAGACACTACCAAGGCGACAAGCTTGTTAGAGCAACACATTGCAACACATGGTTCGAATGCTGCCCTGCATGCGATGTTAGCGCAATTATCACTTAACTCAGACACTGAGCGGGCGATTTCAGCTTATCAGACAATGCTTAACGAGCAGCCTGATAATGTGCTGGCACTTAACAATCTAGCCTGGTTAATGTTAGAAAAGAACGATACTGCAGTTGCCTTAAAACATGCTAAAAGAGCTTTTGAACTAAGACCTGACCATCCAGACGTACTGGATACCTACGGTAAAGTACTGCTTAACACTAACGATATAAAGCAAGCAACGGCGATGTTTGAGGCTTCGTTAAAGGCAAGGCCGAATACGCCACAAGTTCAATTACATTATGCTGAAGCGCTGGCCCGCAGTGGCAATAAGCAAAAAGCCCTGACCTTACTTGAGCAACTTAGCAGCCAATCTGAATTCGCAGAAAAAGCTGCGGAATTAAAAGCGAAGCTCGGACTATAGAGTTATGTAAAAAGTGACAAGGTAAAGGCAATAAAAAAGCTGGCAGTCTGCCAGCTTTTTTTATTGCCTGAAGGTTATTTCAAAAACTTACGCCGATTTAATAACAACAAACCTAAGCCCAAGATCCCCAGAGTTGCTGGTTCCGGTACCTGTCTGGCGGATACACGAGCCTGCACAAACAAATTGTTTTCTGCATTTTCACGGGTATACAAGGTATTGTCCGCTACAACAAAACCGACACCGCCAAATAAACGAAACTCAATGGTGTATTGATAGCCATCAATCACGAACACTATAGGCAGAGGTAAACCTGAAATTTCGAACCAATCATCACACTCAGACCCCAATGGATTAGGTGCAGGACAAGGGGCACCGTTTGGCGACTCCATACAGCTTCTCGCAAAAGTTGCCGCTGATACACCCAACGCAGGGTTAGTAATAGTGAATGCTGATAACAGATCTACAGTACGTAATGTGGTTGCAGGTGATGGCAGGATGAAGTTCCCATGCGTAATTTCACCGGTATCCACCCAACCGCCGTTAGTAATCAAGGTGTCATCAAAGGAATCGATATTTAAACTGCTGGGACCCGCGCCTGAATTGCTATACCATTCCAACATTTCATACGCATCGGTTAAACCAGAGGCAACACTAAAGGTTAAGCCACAACCATTTGCACCAGGTAATGCACCTGCAGCACAAGCCAAGTTGGTGCCTGCACCTGCTGAGTTATAACTTGTTGCCGTACCATCTGCCATCCAGCCACTAGCAGTACTAAAATCAAAGGAGCCTATAAGGGCTGCCTGCGCGCTGCCGGTGAGTAATGCTAAACCTCCAACGGTTGCGAGCAAAGTATTTTTACTTTTCATAACGCCTCCATTTGTTATTGAGTCTAAGCCAGTCACCAACTGCGCAATGCTGACTGGGACAGAATTAAATGGTGCATATTGCAGGCCAGATTTATTTTACTGAGGCGTTTTAGCCACTTAGTAAAATAAAATTAAATGATTGAAATGTTATTGTAAAATAATCAGACGTTTTTTAGCTAAGCACCCGCCGAAAATCCGCCAGCAAAGCCAGGCACTGCTTTTTAACTAGCTTGAGTAATTGCTTCCATTCATATGAGCGACACAGCTTATTAACTTCGTTAGCAAGTGCAGTTCGCCCGTGGTTGAGGGCACATTGCTCAATGTCATGCCACATATGATACTTTCCAGGTGTCCAGATTTGTACCTGACGTAGTTTGGTCAGATCATCCAACTGCGGCAACGCTGCAGATTGTTTGCCAATTGCCGCCAATGTTGCCATCGTGCGTAAACACTTTTCACATTCGCCACAATTGAACTGATCCGATGCATTACAAACACGAAGAAAAGCTAATGCTTGGGTTGAACGAGCTATAGATACTGTTTTTTTGACCCGGCTCGTCATACCATGATGAATTACTTCCGTCGCACCATTTGTCAACAACGGATCTGTCAGAGGATGAGTAATAAACGGCTCAAGTTCTAACGCATCATGGCTTGCCGGTACATAAAGACGGCGCAAACCAAGGGCCAGACTGTAGGTGATCAGTAACACTATCTGACACCTTTTTGCAGATAATTCCGGAAATGCTTCTCTGAAATTGGTTTCCAGCACTATCAGTTTTTTATCATAATGCCGCGCAAACTGCCGCGCCCCCTCGAGTGCTCGGTTGCAACGTTCTGTTTCGTGCAGCTGAATATCTAAACCAAGGCAGAATATAAGCTGATCTACCTTTTCTTGTAATTCAAAAAATGAATAGCTAGCGTCAATGCCACCAGAATAAAATACTGCGTTTCCATTGGTAATAAGTGGTTCTGATGTCGTCTGTGAATCTGGGGTATGAATTCCAACCAGAGACATGTCGTCAAACCAGGACACAAAAATCTGCTGAAAATCATTTAAATTGAGCTTTAATTCAGGGCTGAGTATAAAGCTTTCGTCTACATCTAGATCTTGTTTCAATAACATCGCAGGCATCAGGCAACTGGCAACTGCTGCATCAGCCGCACCAGGCAGTCCGTGACCACAACCAGAAAATTTAACCTGCAACAGTCTGTCATCGGCATGCCACGTCATCACAACGCTGTCGTCAGAAGCATCAAGCCGTAAGCCGGACAATTTCATATCAGCATTCCTTATTGTTAAACTGCCACCTCATGTACGAGCCATTGAAAATTCAGTATAAAAAAGCCAGCTTGCGCTGGCTTTTC
>JBFKFH010000092.1:0-11611 GCA_041618685.1 Rheinheimera sp. | reverse complement strand
GTATCACTGATCGAATTGACATGAGTTACTTCCGGCTGTGCTTTTAACCACAGGCTGAAACGTTCAATGGCGGCAATAAATTCAGGCTGGTTGACGCCGCTGCTTTGTCCGCTGTCGATGACGAAATCCATCGACATCGAAGCCGCCAGGTTTTGATCAAGAAAGTCCATCGATTGACGAAACGCGGTGCTGGGTGAAAAGTACTTTACCGCTTCATCATTAACTTTATTCAGGCTAATTAAACTGGTAAATGCCAGCATCACGATAAGCATGCCGGGCAGCAATGGCCGGTGATAGCGGATGACAAAATTGGCCAGTGCGTCCATTGCGGTGGAATTATCCTGCCGCTGTTTGGTGGCCGCGCGTAGCGGCAATAAGCACAGTATCGCAGGCAGCACAGCGATACTAAACAAACAGGCCAGCATCACGCCCACTGCCGTCATATTGCCCAGATCTGCCAAAATAGGTACTTCAGAGAAATTAAGCGTTAAAAAACCAATTGCGGTGGTGGCACTGGTAATAAAAACCGGCATCAGGTTGCGTTGCATACTATAGCTGATGGCTGCAGCTTTGCTGTCGCCGCGGTTCAGCGCAAATTGCATAGACGCGATGACGTGCACGCAGTCAGCCACTGCCAGCGTCATCAGAATGGTCGGTACGTTAACAGTGGCCGTACTTAAGAAAATACCGGCCCAGCCCGCCAGCCCCAGGGTACTGGTGATGGTGATCAAAATAACGATAACGGTGGCGGCGGCGGCCAGTGCTGAGCGCAGCAGTGCGGCCAACATCAGCACGATGACAACGAACATCAGTGGGATCAGGGTTTTCGCATCATGTTCTGCTTCATATGCAAATGAGTGGTTCATGGCGATGACGCCAGCCAGGTGGAATGACACCTGTGGATAGCGTTGGCTAAATTCTGCCTTCAGCTGCTGCGCAAATTCAAAGGTATCAAATACCTCTTTGTTTTTATCCAGTTCTGGCAATTGGACGGTAATATTAATAGCCGCAACGCGGCCGTTCTTTGCGACGAGGCGCTTGACTAAAGTTGGCTCATTTAGCGCTACGCGTTGAATTTTTTCAATTTTATCTGCATTAAGCTGGGCGGTATCCAACAGTAAGTCTTCAACCAGCAAATCATCCGCGTCGGCTTCGGTGTGCTGAAAATTTGTAATGGAATCAACCCGGATGGAATAGGGAGTTTGCCAGGCGGCGTCTGTCATCTGCTTGATCAGTGTCAGCATTTCAGCGGTGAACACGGTGTCGGTTGCCGGTGCAATACCAATAAGAATATTATCGGTTTTATTGAATTCATCCTGCATTTGTTCAAATGCAACCAGCTGCGGGTTGTCATCGGCAAAGAAAATGCGGAAGTCGCCACGAAAGTACAATTTGCTCATGCCGGCGCTCATCAGCACTACCAATAGCAGTGTACCCAGCAACACCCAGTACGGATGTTTGAGCACCCAGCTTAGCCACAGTTGTCGCATAGTTTTCTCCTTAGCGCATTTCTTTAGTCTGACCAATAGCTTGGGCTGAATTATATTCACCATAACATTGTGCTACCCAGTGTAGCCGATTTGACTGCTAACTAAATGGATTATTTACGCTTGTCATTTATTAACATTATGCTAAACATTATTTATCTTATATTGCCCTTTATGCAGGAGACAGGATGTCACTGGCCGTAGTGTACAGTCGGGCCCGTCATGGATTAGACGCCCCTTTGGTTACCGTTGAAGTGCATATCAGCAATGGCTTACCGGCTTTTCAGTTGGTGGGCCTGCCTGAGACGTCAGTAAAAGAGTCACGTGATCGGGTGCGCAGTGCGATGGTAAACAGCGGTTTCGCCTTTCCGGATCGTAAAATTACCGTCAACCTGGCACCAGCCGACTTGCCCAAAGAAGGTGGCCGTTTTGATTTGCCCATAGCGCTTGGCATTATAGTGGCGTCGGGCCAGCTGGCAGAGAAAAGTCTGCACGGTTATGAGTTTTGTGGTGAGCTGGCTTTATCAGGCGAAATACGGACAATCGTTGGCGAAATTCCGGTTGCTATTGCTTGCCGTGATGCCGGTCGTGCTGTGGTGTTGCCTATGTTAAATGCGCAGCAGGCCCAGCAGGTGCCCAAAGTTGCCGTGCATGGTGCACAGCATTTATTGCAGGTACACAGCTTTTTGCTAGCGCAGCAAGCGCTACCGGCAATACCAGCCTTACCGCAGCGGGAAGTGCGTCAGCAACCTGATCTAGCGGATGTCAAAGGTCAGGCGCATGCGAAGCGGGTGTTGGAAATTACTGCCGCGGGCGAGCACAACTTGTTAATGCTGGGACCGGCAGGCACCGGAAAATCGATGCTGGCACAGCGGCTGCCTGGCATTATGCCACCGCTGACAGAGCAGGAGGCGCTGGCAACAGCTGCTATTTATTCTATTGCCGGTTTGCAGCGTAATTTAACCGACTGGCAGCAACGGCCATTTCGTAGCCCGCACCATACCAGTTCTGCTGTTGCGCTGGTTGGTGGCGGTTCTGTGCCGCGGCCCGGTGAAATTTCCCTATCGCATCATGGTATTTTATTTTTAGACGAGCTGCCTGAGTTCCCGCGTAAGGTGCTGGATGTATTACGCGAACCGCTGGAAACCGGCGTGGTACATATTAGCCGGGCAGCACGCCAGGCCGAATTTCCAGCACAGTTTCAACTGGTAGCTGCATTAAACCCCAGCCCTACCGGGCATCATCAGGACGGTCGTGCGACACCGGAGCAGGTAATGCGTTATTTAAACCGCTTATCCGGGCCCTTTATTGACCGGGTTGAACTGCAAATTGAAGTGCCATTGCTGCCTAAGGGCATGTTAAGTCAGCACAGCAGGGAGGAAAGCAGCGCCAGTGTGCGCGAACGGGTGCTGGCAGCGAGGCAGATACAGCTTGCCCGGCAGGGTAAAGCGAATGCCCGGTTAAGTGGCAGCGAGATTGCTGATTTTTGCCCGTTACAACAGGCAGATGCGCAGTTTCTGGAAGACACAATTCATCGTTTTAAACTGTCTGCCCGAACCTACCATAAAATTATCAAAGTGGCGCGCAGCATTGCCGATTTGCAGCAACAGCGGCAAATCAGCCGGGCTCATCTGATGGAAGCACTCAGCTACCGCGCGCTTGAGCGGTTGCTGAGCTACTTGAAAAACTAAACCAGTTTCCAGTTCAGGGTTTCACCAGCGTAAAAAGGAACTATTGGCTTGCCATTTGGCAGCGTGATTTCGCCGGGTATCTGCCACTGTTGTTTTTGCAGTGTGATAGTGCCGCTATTGCGCGGCAGGCCGTAGAAATCAGCACCGTAGTGGCTGGCGAAGCCCTCGAGCTTATCCAGACAACCCAGGTCATCAAATACCTGTGCGTAAAGCTCAATTGCACTGTGGGCGCTATAGCAACCGGCACAGCCGCAGGCTGACTCTTTGCGGTGTTTTTCATGCGGTGCGGAGTCGGTGCCCAAAAAGAATTTGGCTGAGCCCGATGCAACAGCGGCGCGCAGCGCTTCCTGATGAGTGCGGCGTTTTAGCACCGGTAAGCAATAGTTATGTGGTCTTACCCCACCCACCAGCAGATCATTACGGTTTAGCAGCAAATGCTGTGGCGTAATGGTGGCGGCAATGTTGCTACCGGCACTGGCGACAAAACTGGCAGCATCAGCAGTAGTGATATGCTCAAACACCACTTTTAACGAGGGCAGGCGGGCAACAATATGTTGCAGGTAACGATCGATAAAGATTTTTTCCCGATCAAAAATATCGATATCGTGGTCGGTAACCTCACCGTGCACCAGCAGTAGCATGCCTTGCTCGGCCATGGCTTCAAATACCGGATACAGGCTTTCCAGTGCACTGACCGCATCAGAAGAGTTGGTCGTAGCACCAGCCGGATACAGTTTCGCCGCTACCACACCTGCAGCCTTTGCGGCGGCAATATCAGCCGAGCTGGTTTTGTCAGTCAGAAACAGTGTCACCAGTGGCTGAAACTGGCTGCCAGCTGGGCGTGCCGCTAAAATGCGTTCGCGGTAAGCAACGGCCATATCTGCAGTCGTAACCGGGGGTATTAAATTGGGCATGACAATAGCACGGGCAAACTGGCGCGCCGTAGCAGGCACCGTTTCGCGTAGCATATCGCCATCACGAAAGTGTAAATGCCAGTCATCGGGTGTTTGAATAGTTAACGTGGTCATGCGGAACTCCTGCAGGCGCTAAGGCGGAAAACTGACGGCTATTCTAACAAGTTCACCACCTTGCTGCATCGGTTAAATCGGCTTTAGTCAGCAGCGGCACTTTGCTACACTGCTACGCGATAACCTGATTGGAGAGCGAACATGGCTGAGTTAGATTTTGACCTAGATCATTTAGATTTTGCCGCAGCAGAGCAAAATGTGGAACGCCAGCAGCAGGCAGAGCTGAACCGTGCTGAAGAGCAACAGTTCGGCGATGATGACGATGAATGCAGTGGTGGCGCCTGTAAAATTTAGTCTGCGCCAGCCGCACTGCTTGGTTCGGTTGCCTTATGAAATAACTGACTGATGGCAATGCACAGCACGCCGGCTAGCATCAACAATGAAAAGGGCAGTGGTGTGCCATTGTAAAACAGGGCCAGCAGTGGCCCCGCCAAAGCACCAATACCAAACCGCAAGGTGCCGATAACGGCGGTTGCTGTACCGCTATTTTCCGGAAACTGCATAATTATCATTGCGTCTGCATTAGTGGCAATTAAGCCTAAACTGGCCATTAATGGTGCTATCGTTAACACGGTGTAGACCAGATCAAGTTGCCAGAAATTACACAATGCCAAGGCACTGGCACTGGTTATGGCGATAGCCAGACCGGCACGCAGCATACGTTGTGGCCCCAGCCGGGTGACCAGGCGGCTATTAATAAAATTTGCCAGCATCAGCATAGCGACGTTGAATCCAAACAGCAGGCTGAATTGTTGCTCGTTTACGCCATAAAACTTGATATAAACAAATGGCACTGCGGTAAGAAAACAGAAAAACGAAAATGACGCAAACATTGACGTCGCGATATCTGCTCTGGCAGAAACTCTGGAAAATACCACCTTGTAGCCAGATAAGAAGGTTGGTTTGACTGTCGATTGTAACGGTGTGATCTCCGGCAAATAGCGCCAGCTTAACAGCAGCACGATTAAACCGTAGCCGGCCAGCGTAATAAAAATGCTCTGCCAGTTTGCCAGCCATAACACACCGCTGCCTATCGCAGGCGCTAACAACGGCGCCAACATCATAATCATCGATACATAAGACATACCCTTGGCGGTATGTTCCTGATAGATATGTCGGACGATGCCGGGAACGACAACTGTAGCGGCAGCGCCGCATAACGCCTGCACTGCACGCCAGGCCAGAAACCACTCAATAGTGCTGACTAAACTCAGTGCAATGCTAGCCAACACAAAACCGGATAATCCGACGATGGCCAGTGGTCGCCGGCCGAGAATGTCTGCCAGCGGGCCACAAATCAGCATGCTGATACCAAAAAAAGCCAGAAAGATGCTTAACGATTGTTGCACCATACCAATGGATGTATTCAGCTGAAGTGCCATAATTGGCATGGCCGGCAGATACATATCAATTGCCAATGGCGTGGTTGCGACTACGGCGGCCAGCAACAAAATAAGCCAGCCAGCGGGTTTTTCAGACATCGGGATTCAGCTCTTAATACACCAGCTGGCAATAATACGCGGTTTTGTTGGTGTCATCTAATGTTGGCTTGTAAAAATGCGTTAACAAATATGTCTGGGCACGGGCTACCCGACTGACTTTGCCAGACAAAATATTTCAGATGGTCTTAGTTAAGAGAAAACTGGTACAGTATAACGATGAATATCCGTCACCTATTATGTTGGCTTGTTGCATGTTGTGCGGTGCTGCCTTTGTCAGCGGCCGAAACGATACGCATCGGCTTACATTTGTCTGCACCATGGTCTTACTATAGCGCTGAGAAAAAACTGGATGGTATAGAGTACCAGCTGGTGTCGCGTATCTTCAGCCAAGCCGGCTATCAGGTTGAATATGAACTGCATAGTTATAGTCGTTTGCTGAAGCAATTCACCGACCGAAAACTTGACTGTGCATCACCGGTCGCAGTGCCAATTGAAGGCGCAGTGTATACCGACGCTTACTTACCTTTTCAGGACGTGGCCATCAGTCTGAAGCGCTCAGCACTACGCATTGATAACCTGGCGGACCTGGCGCAAAAACGCATTGTGGCTTACCAACAAGCTAACCAGGTGCTGGGCGCGGACTTTAGCAAAGCGGTGGCCCAAGCCAATTATCTGGAACTGGCAGAGCGCGAGCTGCAGCTGGATTTGCTGTTTAATGGGCGGGTTGATGTGGTGATTGGTGAACGCCGGGTATTACATTATCTGGCGGCTAAAATTGCGCCGCAAATCGCACTGAGTAATCATAAGTTATTTGCCGAAAAAATGTATCCTGCGGCCTGCTGGCGGGCAGAGCTTAGCGCCATTTTTAATCGTGGCCTGGCACAGTTGCGCCACAGTGGCGAGCTGGAGCATATGCTGCAGCAGTATAATCAAGGTAACGCTATCGGGACAAAATAGCCTTCAGCGCGGGATTCCGCTTATACTGTGCTTACTCAGGATGTTGGATAGCGATAATGAAAAAAACCAAAATAATTACCACAGATGAAATACTAATCACGCTTTGCCACTCGGTGACTAAAGTACTGACCGGTGCTGGTAACAGCAATGTGGCGTATTCGCCGATGGTGCAGAAAATTCAGAAAACCTGCCTGCGCCCGGATCTGGGTTGCTTTGTGTTGTTTGACGGTGGTTTCTCTGGTTTGGTGATCATTAATTTTACCGCTCAGGCCGCCATGGAAATTTATAAAAAGTATTTGAAGAGCATGGGCATGCCGGAAGAAGAGCTGGCGCAGTTCCATACTTCTGATGAAGTCGGTAACGTAATGGGCGAGCTGATGAACCAGATTGTCGGCGACTTCACGAATACCGTGCGTTATGACCTGCATACCTCCATTAACCAGAGCCAGCCAAAAATGATGGCGATTAACAAGCAGGTTCAAATTCTGATTAATACCCAGCTGGATCAGCCACAGGCACGACGCGTGACATTCAGTACGCCTGAGCACAATATCTTTTATCTGGAACTGGCAATGGATAAAACTGAATTTATTCAGTTGCACGACTTTGACAAAGTCGAGCAGGAACATCCGGATGATATTCTGGCCAATGCCCAGCAATATACCCCGGAGAATACTGTCAGCGCCGACGTCGATGTCGACGATGATTTCTTAAAAACACTCGGCCTGTAATACTAAGCGTTACTGACGAAGCGGCAGCACCAACACAAAACGCGCGCCGCCCAGCGTTGAGTCAGTAACGCGGATACTGCCATGATGCCATTGCGCTACCTGTTGCACTATTGCCAAGCCTAAACCAAAGCCGCCTGCTTGTTTATTGCGGCTTGCTTCAACGCGGAAAAACGGCTTTAAAATATCTTGCCACAGGTCAGCCGGTATACCAGGGCCGTCATCTTCTACTTCGATTTGCCAACACTGCTGCTGCTGACTTAAGGTCAGACGGATCTGCTGGCTGGCATACTTTTTAGCATTGACCAATAGATTCTGCAGCGCCCGTTCCAGGTAATGGCCGTCCGCCAGCAACATGGCCTGTGGCGGTAAGTTAAGCTTGATTTGTGCACCGGGCAGCGGCGCCAGCTTTTCCTGCACATTGGCAATAAGCTCAGTTAAATCTATGCGTTGTATCTGAAGTGGTAACTGGCCCGTTTCTAAGCGGGCATAGTCCAGAATTTCATCAACCAGTTGCTGTAGTTCCCGCACGTCTTGCAACATCAGCTGTTTTTCCTGCTGTGGTAGCTGTTGTGCCATTTCAAGTGCAAAGCTGAGCCGGGCAATCGGCGTGCGTAACTCGTGCGACACGGCGTGGGTCATTTCCCGTTGCAGGTTAAGTAAGTCACGGATCTGTGTACTCATCTGTTGAAAGCTTTGCGCGATGGGTGCTATAAAAGAACGCGCGGGCAGCTGCAGGTTGGTTTCAGCATTGGCAGAAAACTGCTGCAGGCTTCGTTGTAATGCCCGGATGTCGCGGGCTACCGGCCACAGCCATATCGCGACCGCAACTGCGAGCAACACAAAAAACAACAGGCTAAACCATGCTGCACCGTCGCGGTGCTCTAACTCCAGTGGCCCCAGCCGCCACAACTGGGCGTTTTGCAGGTAATAGAAGTACACCTGCTCTGCCTCAAACAGCGTTAGCACCTTGCCCTGACTTAGCAACTGCTGTTCTTCAGGTAACCATTGAATGCTATCAACTGGTAATGCGGTGAATGTTAACGCTATGCTGTCAGGCCATTGTGCCGCGGGCTGCTGTAGCTGTTGCTGTAGTAATGCGGTGTAGCTGTCCAGCCAGGGCGGTTCTTCAGCAGGGTGCCATTGTTGCCATAACTGCTCGACTGCCCAGCCTGTACCCAGCAGCACCAGAAAAATAAACAGGTAAAAATGCCAGAACAGGCGCTGCATGAAGGGTCAGACTGCGCTATTGCCAGGCATCAGCAACAAACAGGTAGCCTTTACCCCACACTGTTTTAATACGAAATGGTGTTTCGGCGTTATCACCCAGTTTGCGGCGCAAATGCGATACCCGCACATCAACCGTGCGATCTAGGCCATCATACTCCCGGCCAATGATTTGCTGATGGATGGCTTCACGCTTGACGGTCTGGCCGGCGTGCTTAGCTAACATCCACAGCAGGTCAAACTCATAACTGGTCAACTCGATACGTTCATTGTCGTACCAGGCTTCGCGGGAGCGCTGTTTTAATACTAAGCGGTCGAACTGCAGCTCTTGCAGCTCGGCTTTATTGCTGTTCTGCGCCCGGCGCAGCAGCGCATTAATACGCGCTACCAGAACACGGGGTTCGACGGGTTTCACGACGTAATCATCAGCACCCAGCTCCAGCCCAAGCACCTGATCAATATCGCTTTGCTTAGCGGTTAGCATCAACCCCGGGCCCTTATACCATGGCCGGATTTGGCGGCAGACACCAAAACCATCCAGCCCTGGCAGCATTAAATCCAGTACAATCAAATCAGGCTGGAACTGGCGGCAGTGCTCTGACACCGCATCGCCCTGACCTTGCAGTTGCACGACAAAGCCATGCTGGGTTAAAAAGCTTTGCACCAGCGACGCCAGCCGAATATCGTCCTCTACCAGCAATATTTTTGCCATCAGAATATGCTCCATGGGCTACTTAAACGGCGTCGTGCCGGTTTACGGCTTAACACCTGCAATTCGGTTTGTAGTAATACCTGATTATTGTCGTCACGTAAGCTAAGTGTGGCGCTCTGCCAGCTCACTACCTGCTGCCACTGTCCCTGGCTGCTATTGCGCCAGCAATGTAATTTCTGTTCAGCCAGAAACAAGCAAGCATTTAACGCGCGCTGGCTGGTCCAGTGCAATTGTAGCTCGGTTTGGCATTGTTGATTTGGCTGTTCGGTTATGCAAATTTGCGGGCTAATGTCCCAGCACAAACTGGCGTCACAATTTGCCGCCAGTGTTTCTGATGTAGCAATACTGCTCAGTGCTAGTAATAACCAGGCTTCCAGCATTAATACAACCGGTAACTTACGCCAAAGAACCAGGTCGTTACATTGTCCGTTCGCACCAGCGGGCTGTTGGTCATAGCTGTGTCCAGATGTAAGTAACGTATAAAAGCCAACAAAGCGACACGCTCGGACAGGCTTTTTTGCCAGCTTAAGCGTAGTTCAGGCTGCCAGCTTGGTCTGCCGTTATAACGCGGTAAGTAGAATGGCTCATTATTATCAATGCCATAATAAGTATCAATCAGTTTGGCGCTTTTCCAGTTAAGGCGGGCGTTCAATTGCCAATTGCCAAGTGAGGTCTGCCAGTGCCTGGCGGCACTAATGCTGGCATGTTGCCCATGATAAGCAGCAGAAATATCTTGCCACAGTAAGGTTTGCACCTGCCAGTTCGCATCAAACCAGTCCAATTGTAGGCCAAGATCAAAGGCCGTGGGGCGCTTACCAATTTCCTGCACTGAGGCTTCTGCCGGGCCGGTACGGTCGCCGCTGAAAACGGAGCCAGAAATGCTGTTGCGGATCTGAAAGGCATTACCACCGAACCATTTTTGGAAATAGCCTTTTTCCTGATTGAGCTGCCCGACCAGGCTTAGTTGCCATTGTTCTGACAACACCCAGCTGGTGCCTAATTTACCATTATCGAAAAACCAGTATTCCGAGTAGTAGTAAATGTCTGGCAATAGCACCAGTGGTAGTTTTTCACCGCCGTACAATGGATTGCTGCGCTGGCCATAGCCTAACGCCAGGCTTAAATGTAGTTGGTGCTCCGTCACACATTGCGGCCCTTCTGTGCAGGACAGCACCGTTTCCGCTTTCGCGGCAACACTCAGCAAAAAAAGCACCAGTAACCAATATCGCAAAACGCACCTGTTTTTCGGATGGAAGTTGAACAATTACAGTGTAACAAGTTGTCTGCGCAGACATAAGCCGGTGTAACAATGTTTCACAATTTGCTGTGAATAGTCACAGTAAGCCGGTTTGGGCTTGACTAGACTGGAAAAAAAGCCTTGGGATTCTGTAATGAAACTGATAACGCTGTGCTGCACACTGATGTGTTGTTCTATGTTAACTGGCTGTGTCGAAGATTTAACGGCAGATGATACCCGTGCCTACCAAATTCTGGCGCGTGGCAACAGCGCACAAACGAATGATAAAACGCTGCAGGTGATCAGCAGCCAGAGCAGTTATGATGCGGTGTTCTATCAAGTGCTAAACCGCAGTGGCACGCCTGAAACCATTAACTTTGAGCAATATCAGGTGCTGTTGGTGATGACAGGTACCCAGCAACATATGCTGAAGCTGGAGGTTGTTGGCTTTCTGGGGCAAACAAAACAGGTACAAATTGGCTTGCACACAGAATACGCCGGTGCCAATTGTGTAACGCCTGCGGTAATACGCCAACCCTGGATGTTGGTATTGTTTCCCAGAGTTCAGAAGCCGTTATCGATACAGGAGCAGGTAACGGTAACCGATTGCTAACTAAAAACATGGCGGCAACTGGTAACACGATTGTGCGAATGCACTGCGTGACTGGCAGAACGAAATTGAATCCCCCTGCAATTCCCTCTATGATAAGGCCAAAATAATTATAAGGTAGCGGCGCTAGTGTAGTTTTGCCGCCGCTATCAAGCGTAGTCACTTCGCTTTTACCGCAGAGCATCAGATGAAAGACAAAGCTACTTCATTCGACATTGCTTACATGGCAGGTGTCTCGCAGTCTACCGTGTCGCGCGCACTGCGAAATAGTCCGCAGGTAAACAAAGAAACCCGTGAGAAAGTGCAGGCTATCGCGCGGCAGTTGAATTATAAAGTCGATAAGAATGCCAGCAACCTGCGCCAGCAGCGCAGCAGCACATTGGCATTGCTGTTGTTTGAAGATCCCACCACAGACGAGTCATTAATTAATCCGTTTTTCCTGTCGATGCTCGGTAGCATTACCCGCGCCTGTGCCAAGCGCGGCCAGGATTT
>JBFKFH010000091.1:0-11814 GCA_041618685.1 Rheinheimera sp. | reverse complement strand
TTGATATTCTGTGTCGGTTGTTAAGCCCCAAAGCGGTGCTTATTGGTATCGAAGATGATAAACCTATTGCTACAGCGGCGATGATGGCGGCCTGTAATCAACGGGAGCACTACTATGTCCGTACCGTACCAACCAAGTATCCGTCAGGTGGCGAAAAACAGCTGATCCAGCTACTAACCAACAAAGAAGTACCCAATGGCCGCAGGCCCATTGATATTGGCATCGTGATGCAAAATGTGGGAACCGCTTTTGCCATTGCCCAGGCGGTGTTGGATGATCATCCGCTAATTTCCCGCATCGTTACCGTAACCGGCGAGACATTAAGCCAGCCGCAAAATGTCATGGCGCTGTTGGGCACCCCGGTTGCCGATTTGCTCGAATTATGTGGTTTTGCGCCAGAACCGTTACAGCGGGTGATCATGGGTGGACCAATGATGGGCTTTACCCTGCCAGATCTTAGCGTACCGGTAGTAAAAACAACGAACTGTATCCTCGCCCCAACTCATGTCGAATTACCGGCCGCGTCTCAGGAAATGGACTGCATTCGTTGCAGCGCATGCGCCGATGCGTGTCCTGCCAGCTTATTACCGCAGCAGCTGTTGTGGTACAGCAAAGCTAAAGATACCGATAAGCTGACAGAATATAACCTGGCAGACTGTATTGAGTGCGGCGCCTGTGCTTACGTATGCCCGAGTGAAATTCCGTTAGTGCAGTACTATCGTGTGGCCAAAGCAGAAATACGTGAACAGCAACGCGAAGCATTAAAAGCAGAACAGGCCAAAGCGCGCTTTGAAGCGCGTAATGAGCGGTTGGAACGTGAAAAGCAACAACGGATTGAACGCAACCAGCAATTAGCCGCCGCCAGGCAACAACAGCAACTGGCAACTGGAGCCAATACCGCCGTGGCAGATGCACTGGCCCGCATTAAAGCCAAGCAGGCACAAGCTGGTACATCAGCGCCGGATGAACGCAGCAAATCACAGCTACAAGATGAGCGTGAACAGAAAAAACAGCAAGCCCGAGAGTACCAGCAACACAAAAATCAGGCCACGGCAGAACCCGCAGTTTCTGCCGACAATAAAGCTGCCGCTGTAGCTGCAGCCATTGCACGAGCGCAGGCAAAAAAAGCCGCGCAACAAACTCAAGCGGACCCCGTCGCTGCGGCACAGCCTGTTAGCGACAATGCTGTAGCAGATAATGCTGCGGCAGAAAAAGAAGAGACAGGTATCGACCCACGTAAAGCCGCTATTGCCGCTGCTGTTGCCCGAGCCAGAGCGAAACAACAGGCCGCGGTAGCAGGTGACTCGGCAAGCCAGGACAAGCAGCCTGAACCACAGCAGGCCGCAACGCAAGCGGCCATCGCTGAAGACCCACGCAAGGCAGCTATAGCCGCCGCGATCGCCAGGGCTAAAGCCCGCAAACAAGCCGACAGTGAGAACTCATGAGTTTCAAAATCGCCAGCTCACCACATCAACATAATCAACGCAGCACTGCGCAGCTGATGCGGATGGTCGCCCTCGCCTGTTTGCCAGGTATAGCGTTACAAGCTGTCTTTTTTGGTTATGGCGTACTGGTCCAACTGTTGCTGGCAATCATTACCGGCTGGGTATGTGAAGCCGCAATAGTCAAGCTGCGCGGCAAAACAATACTGCCTCGGTTAAAAGATAACAGCGCATTAGTCACTGCTGTTCTGCTAGCTGTAGCTATTCCGCCTTACGCTCCGTGGTGGATAATCGTTATTGGCACCGCCTTTGCCATTATTATGGTAAAGCAGTTGTATGGTGGCTTAGGCCATAATTTGTTTAACCCGGCCATGGCCGCCTATGTACTGTTGCTGGTATCGTTTCCGCTGCAAATGACACAATGGTTACCGCCACTGTCACTGCAAAGTATTGCGTTAACGCCGCTGGATGCGGTCTGCAGTATATTCACTCACTATAGCTGCAGCGGATTTAGTCTGCCGCAACTGCAAACTGGCATCGATGGCATCACGATGGCCACACCACTGGATACTCTGCGCACTGATTTAAACCGGGGGCTCACGTTACATGAAAGTCTGCAAAGTCCGGTATTTTTTGCCTTCGCCGGCAGTGGCTGGTTATGGGTAAATCTGGCTTATCTGGCTGGAGGCCTCCTGCTTATTCAGCAAAAAATTATCAGCTGGCGCATTCCACTGGCAGTGCTGGGTAGCTTGTTTGTGCTATCTGCGGTGGCGACGCTGGCTACGCCAGACACTATTGCCGGCCCGTTATTTCACCTGTTTAGCGGTGGCACTATGCTGGCTGCATTTTTTATTGCTACTGATCCGGTGTCGGCATCAACAACTAACCGCGGGCGGCTGGTTTATGGCGTAGTAATTGGTTTGTTGGTATTTCTAATACGTAACTTTGGTGGTTATCCGGATGCCTATGCATTTGCAGTATTGCTGGCAAATATGGCCGTACCACTGATTGATTATTATACCCGGCCACGTACCTATGGCCACCGGCCAAGGAGCGAACAACCATGATCCGCGTGATCAGCAAAAATGCACTGGCCCTGGGCGCCGTTGCCGCTTTATGTGTAGCCATTCTAAGTCTGGTCAATCAGCAAACAGCAACGCGTATCAGCGAACAACAGTTAGCCAGCAAGCTCGCTATTTTATCTGACGTATTGCCCGATACTGAAGCCAGCCAAGCCATATTGCAGGACTGCCTGCTGGTAACTGACAGTCAGTTATTAGGCCGTCCTACTGCTCAGCGGTTATATCGCTGGCGACATGCTGACGAGCTGGTCGCCTACATTATTGAAACCACTGCACCTGATGGCTACAGCGGTAATATTGATTTGATTGTGGCACTGAAACCCGACGGTACAGTGTTAGGTACCCGTGTGCTAAACCATCAGGAAACACCGGGGCTGGGCGACAAAATTGACGCCCGTCGATCACCGTGGATTTTCAGTTTCGAAGGCAAAACCGTAACCGCTGACAACAAAACCAAATGGGCTGTGCGCAAAGACGGAGGTGAATTTGACCAGTTTACCGGTGCTACTATTACGCCGCGTGCAGTAATCAGCGCAGTGCGAAATGCCGTGTTGTTTGTGCAGCAACATACTGAACTGGCGCAGCAGGCAGCAAATTGCCCGCCATAATACTGTCGACAGGAAACTTAT
Organism: Rheinheimera sp.; assembly: GCA_041618685.1. GTDB lineage: Bacteria > Pseudomonadota > Gammaproteobacteria > Enterobacterales > Alteromonadaceae > Alishewanella. The sequence goes on along the minus strand of JBFKFH010000091.1, from coordinate 8,661 downwards.
GAACCAGTTTAAAGAATTAACCGTTCAAGGGCTGTGGAAAAATAACCCTGGTCTGGTCCAGCTGCTTGGGCTGTGCCCGCTACTTGCGGTTACCGCCACCGTAACCAATGCTCTTGGCCTTGGCGCCGCTACCTTGTTGGTTCTGCTGGGTTCAAATATCGCCGTATCGCTGGTGCACAATCATGTTGCCAAAGAAATTCGTATCCCGGTATTTGTGTTAATCATTGCCAGTTTAGTGACCGCAGTGCAATTACTGATGAATGCTTATACCTTCGGGTTATATCAGTCTTTGGGGATATTTATTCCACTGATTGTCACCAACTGCGCCATTATAGGCCGCGCAGAAGCCTTTGCTTCTAAAAACCCGTTACTGCCATCAGCTATTGACGCCATTATGATGGGGCTGGGTTTTATGCTGGTATTACTGGTCCTGGGTGCGATGCGTGAAATACTCGGCCAGGGTACCTTATTTGATGGCGCCGACTTGCTGCTAGGTGACTGGGCCAAGGCATTACGAATTGAATTATTTACGACAGACAACCCGTTTTTATTGGCCATGTTGCCTCCGGGCGCTTTTCTCGGTATGGGCTTACTGATTGCTCTTAAAAATGCTATCGATAACCGGTTAAAACAAACACAACGCATTGAAAAAGGCAGTATTGCCCGCGCCCGAGTAACTGGCGCCGCTCAATAAACTGCCGGATCAAACATGAATAAGCAAAAACGTATCGAGATATTAAGCCGCCTGCGGGCAGCCAACCCAAATCCAACAACCGAGTTGGAATACAGTTCACCGTTTGAATTACTGATTGCTGTACTGCTATCGGCACAGGCGACTGATGTGGGCGTGAACAAGGCCACAAAACTGTTGTTTCCGGTCGCCCGCACGCCGCAGGCCATGCTCGATTTAGGTATCGATGGCGTTAAGCACTATATAAAAACCATCGGACTGTTCAATACCAAGGCCGAAAATGTAATTAAAACCTGTCGCATGCTGGTAGAGCTACACGGTGGTGAAGTACCCGAAAACCGTGCAGCACTCGAAGCCTTGCCCGGCGTTGGCAGAAAAACCGCCAATGTAGTGCTAAATACTGCGTTTAAATGGCCCACCATCGCCGTTGATACACATATTTTCCGCGTGTCAAACCGCACTAAACTGGCACCGGGCAAAAATGTTGATGATGTTGAGCAAAAGCTGCTCAAAGTAGTCCCGGCAGAATTTAAGCTGGACGTGCATCATTGGCTTATTCTGCATGGTCGTTATACCTGTGTAGCACGCAAGCCGCGTTGTGGCAGCTGTATTATTGAAGACCTGTGCGAATTTAACGCTAAAACCGAATAGGAGTGTATATGAGAATGCTGCATACCATGCTACGCGTAGCAAACCTGGAAAAGTCTATTGCCTTTTACACCGAAGTACTGGGAATGAAACTATTACGCCAGTCTGACAATGCGGAGTATAAGTACACCCTGGCGTTTGTCGGCTATGGCGATGAACGCGAAAACACCGTGCTGGAGCTAACGTACAACTGGGATACTGACAGCTATGATTTAGGTAATGCCTTTGGTCATATAGCGCTGGAAGTGGATAACGTGTATCAGGCTTGTGACAACATTCGCGCCAAAGGCGGCGTTATCAGCCGCGAACCAGGCCCGGTAAAAGGAGGCAGTACAGAAATCGCGTTTGTGCGGGATCCGGATAATTACGCTATTGAATTAATTCAGAAGAAATCCAGTTACGACACGTTGTAATTTCACCCAACGCCAACGATAAAAAACTGCGCTGTTACATGGTTGACATGCCATAGTAAGGCGCAGATTTTTCACACTTACCAGCTATTAAAACATTACCGCTTCGGTTTAGCGGCAAAGCGCTCTAATCGTTGGACCATCGGCTCTGAAAATACCGGTTGGTATAGTTTACGCATTGTCCCATCACGATAACTTTGTTCCAGCGCCTGCTGCCAGCGTAGGATCCGCTCATCTGAAACATCGGGCGAGAACGCCAGATAACGCTTACGTTCACTTAACTGCCGCACTTCAATCAGTTCTGAACCTGCCGCCTGTATTTGCTGCTCAAACTCTTCCAGCGCATGTTCGGTAACCGCTATCAGATCTACCCGCTGAAACAGCAACATATTCAGACAATCACCCGCGCGTCCGGTCAGTACCAGATTACGTCCTTCCACAAACCCCAGTTTCATAATATCTTCCGCGGTTGCCGAGTTACGATAATTACAAGCAATCAGTTTGCCAGGAAAGGCTATCTTCGCCGGATCGCTGCCCAACCGGTGTTTTAGCCCATACAATGAAATAGTATAGATTTTAAGTGGCCCGACCCACTTAAACCACGGCGCCCGTTCTTCGGTATAAACCGTCTCAAACAGTGCCGTATTACGCGACTCCCGGGCAACACTCAATGCCCGACTCCACGGCATCAGCTCTATCTGACCAGGTTCATTTATTCGCTGTTGTAATATGCGAATAAGCTCAACGGTTGGCCCTGTCACCACTCCACTGTCATCACGATACCCGCCCGGCGGGTTATGCTCAGTCAGCAGACGCAACGGTTCACTGGCCCATCCCTGGCTAACGACAGAGCAACCCATACTAAAAAGCCAAAACAGATTACGAAACAATAGCTTCATGTATAAAATCGCCCGCAGCACTCAAAAAATTAACAACAGTTTAATATCACAGACCAGTAAAAAAGAAAACCTGAATTGTAATAAAGCGTTACTCCAGCGTAATCAGCACTTTTTCATTCAATGACATAGCCAGATTATTGTCGTAATACGCCGCTTCATTGATAAAGGTCGGGTACACAGTAACATCACCGTCGTAGCACACTTCAGTGCCGTCAAACAGCGTAAAAATAGGATCTCCCGGATGGATTGGCTGATAGTCTTTATCCTGCACATTCTTATGTACCATACCCAGGCGCTGGCCTTGCTCGTCCACGGGTAATTTAATGCTGTGTAAATAACGAAAGGCTTCGGTTTGCTTGGGTAGGGCCGGTAGGGCGTTGCGGTTATATAACTCAACAAAATCGAGTATATGCCGGGTCATCAAATCCATTAGTTCCAGCACATCCTGGCGCAACACCGATTGCGGCTGTGGCCCCACCTCAACTAACACGCCATAGCGCCCTAGGGTACACATTAGGGCGTGGTCCTCAGCAGCCAGATGGTCTTCATCCTGCGAAATAACCGCTTCAGGCATCACCATTTTTACATAGGCAGCAAGTTGATTATAAAAAGTCCCGGCCTGGGTCAGAATCAGACAGGCCCCCATATTGCTGGTGGTATTGTGTAAGTCGATTATAAGATCAGTTTTAGCCTGCCCTTTTGGGCCAAGTTGAGCATTTAAAACCTTAGCTCGACTTTGTTCATAGTTTGCCAACTCCGGGTTAGCCAGATCGCGGTTTTTAAATTGGCGGTTTAAATCGCTATGCAAATAGCGCTTGTTAGCATAATGCGCTTCAGGATTAGCCCACACCAACTCGGTGGTAAACGTACTGCGCTGTACGCTTTTTGGCGTTTGCTTGTACTGCTTAACTAAATAAATACCAGAAAATTCATTGCCGTGTACACCACCGACAATAGCAACCTGTTTAATGTTATCCATAATGAGGTCCAAGAAAGGTTGTGGGATATCAAGCCTGAGTTTAGCCTAATGCAATAGCGGTATTATGCCCAGAAAGGCACGAAAAAAGAACAGGACGGGAATTTAAATGCCAATAATCTGCATATAAATGCAAACTATGCAGCAGGCTGCGCCAACTGCAAACTACTATCGTTAATGCGTACCAGCTCGTTATGCAAAATTTGCTGCGCCTGACAGGTACATTTACCACACTGACTGCCGACACCAGTACACATTTTCAGCTCACGCATAGTCGACACCCCTTCGGCCACTTTTTGTTTAATGGCTTTATCGGTTACAGCTTTACACAAACAAATGTACATAACAGCACTCCGGTAACAGTACGCCGGCATTCTAATACAATTACGAATACTTATCAATAACACTTATGAAGTGAAATCATTCCCAACAAAAACGCCAGCTTATGCTGGCGTTTTTTATTAATATTCCTTACAGGGTGCTTAGCGGAACAATACCTTTTCCTGTTGGAACCAATGTACACAGAAGCCAATTGCGATGCTGGCCAGTAGCACAGTAGAACCGAAAATCAGTGCCAGTAAACCATAATCTGCCGTGCCTTTAATTAACTCTTTAATTGCCAGTGCCACATTCATAATGGGTACCAATGCAGTTTTGGTTGTTAATTCCACACCTGGCATCATCGCAGCGATTAACGGCAGAAAAATCATTATAGATAATGGGCTGATATAATTCTGCGCCTCCTTAAAGGTGCGGGCATAGATGGAGATGGCCAGCAACAATGCGGCGAACACGGCAGAAATAGGCAGCAGCAGCGAGAAGATAAGAATAAGTTCGGTCAGCGCTATTGCAGACATTGCTTCTTGCACGACAGCCATGCCAGCGAAAGAGCCGATAATAGCGCCCCAGATACCAAAGCTGCCTACTGTAATCAATGCGCCAACCAAGCCAGTTGTCAGCACAGTGAAAAATTTACCCAGTACAATGCTGACACGGCTTATAGGACAAATTAGCAGGGTTTCTAATGTACCGCGCTCTTTTTCCCCAGCCCCCATGTCGATGGCGGGATATGAAGCACCGAGTAAGCATAACGGAATCAAAATATAGGCGATAACTGCGCCAAATTTTTCACCGATATTTTCGCGTTTATCTGCGGTATCTACCTTCATTACATCAACGGGCTTGATAATCGCACTCAGCTTTGCCGGATCGACATCAAGCTGTGTTAACGTATCACGCTGTAATTGCTCGTTAAAATTAGCTAATAGCTCAGAGAAATAACGATACATGAAGTCAAATTGTGATGACTGGTTATAAATAATCTGCCACTGCGACTGCTCTATCGCCTGCCGTTTAACCGCAAAATCGCCAGGGATAACAATGGCAACATCAAACTCGTCGTTACGAATGGCCGCTATTAGTTCAGCTTCTTCTGTCTTATCGGTAGATACCTGTTTAAAATTTTTATGATAGAAGAGCTTATCAGCAAAGCCAGGGGCCTGTTCACTATTCACAATGACATAACGATGCTGTTCTTGCATCGCTTTGTTTGTGGTACTGGATAACACCAATCCCATCACACCGAAGATCACCGGAAAAATAAATACCGGCAGCAAAATAACAAAAATCAGCGTCTTCTTATCCCGCATCAACTCCGTCAGTTCTTTAAAATACACCTGCCACATTTATGCTGCTCCTTGCTGTTTTTGCTGTTGTACTGCGCCGTGTAAAACTGATAAAAACGCATCGCGCAAATCACCATTGTCAGCTAATGCCCTAAACTGACCAATGTCGCCGCTAAACGCACTGATGCCTTTATCAATAACCACCACACGGTCACACAAGGAAGCAACCTCATCCAGATGGTGGGTAGAAAAAATCACCGGCGTGCCAGAGGCTTTTAAGCCTTTAATGAAATCCAGTACGGTTTGTACCGTCATAATATCCAGTCCTGTAGTGGGCTCATCCAGAATCACCACCTTGGGCCCGTGCACTACGGCCCGGGCAATAGCTGTTTTTTGCTTCATGCCGGTAGACATGTTGTCCGCCCGACGGTTAGCAAAGTCATGCATATCCAACAACGTAAATAATTCGTCTATGCGTTGCTTGAGCGCATCTTCTTTCATACCGTGCAAACGGCCAAAATAGGCGATGTTTTCAAATGCTGTTAACTTGCCATACAAGCCAGTATCGGCTGATAAAAAGCCAATCTGCTGCCGCGCTTTTACCGGTTGTTTTAATACGTCTACACCATTTAACAACACCGACCCTGCATCTGGCTTTAATGCGGTTGAAAGCATACGTAAAGTGGTGGTTTTCCCGGCGCCGTTCGGCCCGAGCAAGCCGAGTACTTCGCCACTGCCGCAGCTAAAGCTAACGTTGCGCACAGAGTGAAATGCGTCTTTGCTATAGCGCACATCTTGTTTTTCGGTGTCTGATAGTTTGTTGCTTTTGCTTAGCGCAAAAGCTTTGGCGAGATCCTGAATTTCAATCATGCAACCATCCTGTTGTAATTGCCGCTACCTAATCGGCTGCGGGCGGAAATAATCAATATTGTGATAAAAGCTGGTGTTTTCATTTTCTTTATACCAGCCCGGAACACCAAGTAAGGGTAACGGTGTTAGCTGTTGATTATCAAGAAGTACCGAATGGTTAGCAATTTTTTCATGCAATTTACTATCGATAAAACTGTAAGCAGCTGTTAAAGGCCAGTGGCTAAAACCTTTGGGGACATCAATAAACAACGCTTTTGCCGTTAAACCGACATAGGGCGCCGTGGCCATTTCGTACATTGCATGGCCAAAAATTATTGGCCGAACGCCCCGCCACCAGTCATGTCGTTTTACTACAAAACTTTGTTGCCACTGATGCGCGCGCAGCAGCTTAGCATGGTCAAGCGCTTCAGGTTCCAGGCAAATTACCACACCGCATTCATCAAACAACGTCAGCTTGTTGCGCAGTTTACTGCGCTGCTTTAACCCATGTGCGGTTATCTCAGCCATATGTAGCTGATTCAGTAAAGCCTTTGTTTGGGGAAACAAGCACCAGATCAGCGCACCAAATAAATCATGCCAATTTTCACTACGGGTCGGCACTTGTTTGGTGGCAAAGATATACTCCTCGTAGTACCGGCCATCTTGCGCCAGTGCGTCGTTATCTACAAAGGTTACTTTGGCAAGGTGTTGCCACTGATTTAGCGTACTGGTATCTGGCCATAGTGGCAGTGTGCCCAGATTAAATAGCTGGCAGAGATCGGAAAAAACTGCATTGGTTTTTAGCAGCTCATGGTTCCAATGTGCAGGCGGTGTAAAACGATTTTTTTGTCCGTTTTTTTGCATAACGACTAAATTCTGTTATCAGGGTTGAAACCACCCAAGCGTAATTACTTAGTAAAAGCGACAAAAAGCGCTTGCATTTTTGCCATGGCATGGCACATTCAGGTAGTACGTTTAGACGTACATACTGCCAAATTATGTGTTTATTCGAAATTAATTAATAGAGGTTATCATGTGTTCGATATTCGGGGTGCTTGACATCAAGACTGATGTTAAAGCCTTGCGCCAGCAGGCGCTACAGTTATCCAAGTTATTACGTCATCGCGGGCCAGACTGGTCTGGCGTGTGGAATAACGACAATGCCATTTTAGTGCACGAGCGCCTGGCGATTGTAGATACTGAAAATGGCGCCCAGCCCCTGATTAATGATAATCGAAATCACATTCTGGCAGTGAATGGTGAGATCTACAATCACAAACAGCTGGAAAAACAGCTGGCCACACCTTATCCATTCAAAACCAAGTCAGATTGTGAAGTGATATTACCGTTATATCTGGAGCATGGCGTCGGCTTTATTGACCAGCTTCAAGGTATGTTTGCCTTTATTCTGTACGATGCAGAGCAAAACCGTTACCTGATAGCGCGTGACCATATCGGCATTATTCCGCTGTATTACGGCTATGATGAGCATGGTCAGCTATTTGTTGCATCTGAACTCAAAGCACTGGTTCCGGTGTGTAAGCAAATTAAAGAATTTCCACCGGGGCATTATTTTGACAGCCATGTCGGTGAGCTGCGTCAGTACTACCAACGCGATTGGCAAAGCTATGATGCCGTCAAAGACAACCCTGCCAGTCTGACAGAGTTAAAAGCGGCATTGGAGCACAGTGTAAAAAGCCACTTAATGTCTGATGTGCCATACGGCGTATTGCTATCAGGCGGGCTTGATTCTTCTTTAACATCGGTTATTGCACAGCAATTTGCCAAGCGCCGGGTTGAAGATAACGATCAGTCTGAAGCCTGGTGGCCACGGTTACACTCATTCGCCGTTGGCCTACCCGGTTCGCCCGATTTAATCGCGGCACAAAAGGTGGCTGACGCCATTGGGACCGTGCATCACACGGTACATTTTACCGTGCAGGAAGGCTTAGATTCACTGCGGGATGTGATCTACTTTTTGGAAACCTATGATGTTACCACTATCCGTGCCTCTACCCCGATGTACCTGATGGCTCGTAAAATTAAAGCCATGGGTATAAAGATGGTGCTGTCTGGTGAAGGTTCTGATGAGTTATTCGGCGGCTATTTGTACTTCCACAAAGCACCGAATGCCAAAGAGTTTCACGAAGAAACCTTACGTAAGCTAGCCCGCTTACATATGTTTGACTGTAACCGCGCCAATAAAGCGATGTCAGCCTGGGGTATTGAAGCCCGCGTGCCGTTTCTAGACAAAGAATTTATGGACGTCGCGATGCGGTTAAACCCGCAGGCAAAAATGTGCGGTGGCGGTAAAATGGAAAAGCATATTCTGCGTCAGGCATTTGATGGTGTGCTGCCAGATGAAATATTATGGCGGCAAAAAGAGCAATTCTCAGATGGTGTCGGCTATAGCTGGATTGACAGTTTAAAAGCCCATGCCGAAAAAGAAGTGTCTGATCAGCAAATGGCCACTGCCAGCTTCCGTTTTCCGGTCAATACGCCCGATAGCAAAGAAGCCTACTACTATCGGGTGATCTTTGAAGAGCACTTCCCACATGCCGGC
>JBFKFH010000090.1:0-11878 GCA_041618685.1 Rheinheimera sp. | reverse complement strand
GATCAGCAGCAACATCTTAAGGTGTTGGGGGTTGAGTTTGTGCAAGGCTACTTGTTCAGCCGGCCGGTATCAGCTGAAGATGCCACCGCGCTGCTGACAAACGAAATTAATTTCTTAGCAAAGCAGTAGAATTATCATCCTCATTCAGCCTGATATGTCAGCTTGTTTGGATCATCGTTTGAAATGTTGAACTTGCAGCACAAGCTAGTGCTCAGTTTTATTGTTTTCAGACAGTGGATACCACAATTCTGGCCGCAACAGCGGCACCCCTGCAGGCAATAATGGATTGTGTAACTTTATCAGCCGGCGGCCGCTGACGTTTAACTGTTGCAGCACATCGGCATAGTGGCGCTCGAATAGTTGGTTCAAACTGCCGTCCCGCTGCGCCTGCTCCAGGCCACACAATAATGCATCAGCCAGTGCTGTGTTATCACGTGCAACATAAAAGTATGTCGCTGTTGGGTAATACAGCAGGATATAAGGGTCGATCTGCAGGTTAAGATCGGCATGCTCGTCCAGGTTCTGCCTGATCTCCAGTATTGAGCGCGGAAAATAGTCGACGCGGCCTTTACTCAGCATCTGATACAGGCTCTCAACCGCCCCGGCGGCTTCAACATTAAAACCATTGGCACGCAAAACTGCGGTGTCACTCCAGGCCATAAACTGCCCGGCGCGTAATTGCGACAGTGCGGTAATACTATGAGCTTGTTTTAATATGTCGGGGGCTGCTGCGCTGACCAGCGCAATACGCAACCCCATTAAGCCGCGTAAAATAGGAAAGGTTACCGCCCGGTAAGCGGTAATCCGTTCGACGCTGGCGCTGCCATACAGTACATCAATACCCTGGTGTGCATTCATCAGATCAAAGGCGCGCTGTTTTGGTAAATCAAGACCGGATGCCTGCAACTGGTAGTGCGGCGCACAGCCGTTACTCAGCGCCAGTTGTAATAATTCGACAAAATAATCTTGCCGTGGCTGGCCGGCGTAGTAAACGGTTTGGGGCTCAGCAGGCGATGCCGTTGTAGCATTAGCTGGGCTGAGAAAGTGGCATAGCAGCGTGCTGCTCAGCAAAAGCAAAAAATGTTGCCAATGCCAGCTACGGCGCCACCTTGAGTTAAACACAATAAATTCGCATGGGTAGGTTCATGCCGTTGATTATGTCGTAGTTCGGTATTGAGTGCCAGCCAGGCTGGCATAACGGTTTTACCCGCAGGATGACAGACTGCTCCCCAGCTGCATTTGAATCATTCCGTCAGCCCGGTGCGACAGCGCAGCAGACAGGTGTGTCCAAGCATCGACTACCTCTGCTGACACTGTCGTTAGTACAGCTTTTTAGCAGGTATTTTGCACCAAAATGGCCCGCGCTGATGCAAAATTGTGCAGCTTTTTCTTGCCGGACTATTGACGGTGATAGACTAATCAACTACCTTTTGTAAGCGCTTACATTTAATTGTTTTGTGTTTCAGGTAAAAATGTAAGCGCTACCAAATAATTAAAACAAAGCATAATTCAGGAAACACGGGAGAAAGGTATGAACCAAAAACGTTTCAAACTATCGCGCTTGGCGGTCAGTTTGTCACTGATCACAGGTGCTGGCATGTTAGCTCCTGGCTATGCTCAGGATACTGCAACAGATGAAAACAGTGAGATTGAAGTTATTCAGGTGTCAGGTATCCGTGGCAGTTTAATCAAGTCGATGGATGTGAAACGTAGCTCCACAGGTGTGGTGGATGCGATTTCCGCTGAAGATATTGGTAAATTTCCAGACACTAACCTGGCAGAATCATTACAGCGTATCACCGGTGTAGCGATTGACCGCTCAAACGGCGAAGGTAGCCGGGTGACGGTACGTGGTTTTGGCCCGGAATATAACCTAGTTATGCTTAATGGCCGGCAAATGCCTGCGTCGTCACTTGAAGCAACGACAGCATCCTCATCTCGCTCTTATGACTTCGCCAACATCGCGTCAGAGGGTGTTTCTGGGGTTGAAGTGTATAAAACTGGCCGTGCCAGCATTGCCACGGGCGGTATGGGCTCAACCATTAATATTTTAACTACCCGGCCACTGCACCCAATGAATGCAGCCGGCATGAAAGCCACTTTTGGTGTTAAAGGTGTGATGGACCAGTCAACGGACGAAGGTTCCAATATCACGCCTGAGTTCTCAGGTTTATATAGCAACACCTTCAATGACGAAAAATTTGGTGTGGCAATTAGCGGTTCGCATCAACAGCGTGATAGCGGCAACAAGCAAGCCAATACCGGCGGTTGGCGTACCTTCCCTGGTAACATTAATGGTTACGACTGGGGTGGCGGTAATGCCGACTGGGGTGGTTTAATCCCTGATGGCGAAAACGCCCATCAAAATTATCCGGCAGCAGACTCAATCTACTCAGTACCGCAAAGCGTCGGTTTCGCTTTTCACGAAGTGGAAAGAACCCGGACTAATGGCCAGTTAGTGCTGCAATATAAGCCGGTTGAAAGCTTAACTACGACGTTAGATTACACCTATGCGAAAAACGAAGTGTCAGACCGTTACAATGACGTTTCGGCGTGGTTTAACTTTGGTCCGTCAACGGGCCAGTGGAGCGATGGCCCGGTTGCTGCGCCAATTGTGTATTCAGAAGCGTTCGGCGCGCCAGGCGATTTGGCCATGGGCGGCGGCCAGTCCGCGACCGTGAACGAGAACAAATCATTGGGTTTCAATGCCAAATGGCAAGTTAACGACAACTTGAATTTAGAGTTGGACTACCATGACTCGTCAGCACAGTCGCGCCCTGATAGCCCTTATGGCAGTAACAATGTTATTGGTACTGCAACCTTTGTGCGCACCCTAACTACTGCACGCTTCGACAGCGATTTACCAACCTTAGTAATCGGTTATCCAGATGGTTTCACCGGTATTAGGGGTGAAGATATGCGGGTTACGGGTAGTTCATTCCGTAACAGCCAGATGCGCAGCGATATTGAGCAATTGCAACTTCGTGGTAACTATGTGTTTGACAAAGGTGTGTTAAACAGCATTGATTTCGGCGTGACCAGCTCAGAAACCAAAAACCGTTCAGCGTTTTCTAACGTGCAACAAGATAACTGGGGTGGTTTAGGTGCAGCTGGTGATATCGACCCGTCGGTATTTAAGCTTGACCAGTTGGGCGATAATTTTGATGCTTCTACCAGCAGCGACATGCTGAAAGAATTCTTCCGTTGGGATTTCAACACCATTCGTCAGATTGCTAGCGATAAATATGGTGCCTTAGGCTCGGTGGGTGATTGCGGCACATCGTTCTGTGCATCGTCAAATATGACGACGGATCGTCGCACCACCGAAGAGCAGCAAGCGGCTTATGTACAATTTAATTTTGCCGGCGAAATTGGTGATCGCCCATATGGCTTAACTGCCGGTGTGCGCTATGAGAAAACCGACGTAACCTCAAGCGCGTTAGTGCCGGTATACAGCGGCATCGGCTGGGCGGGAGACAACGAATTTAACCTGATCAGCACCGGTGAAAGTGACTTTACTGAATTAACCGGTAACTACACTAACCTGTTGCCAAACATTGACTTCAACATTGAAATTGTTGATGACGTTGTGCTGCGTGCGTCAGTGAGTAAAACCATTGCCCGCCCAAGTTATGCCGATATTCAGGGCGGTCAAACTATTAACTCGTTAGTGCGGATTGACGGCGGTACGGGTTCCCGTGGTAACCCGGACTTAGACCCGTTTGAGTCAACCAACTTTGACTTGTCTGCCGAGTGGTACTACGGCGAAGGCAGCTATGTGTCGGTCGGTTACTTCAGTAAAAAAGCGAAGAACTTTATCGGTCGTACCACGGTTGAAGAACAAACATTCAACTTACCACACCCGGCGCAAGGCCCGCGTTATGCTGAAGCGGTTGCCGCAGTGGGTAACAATGCCACAGCAATTCGCAATTATATCAAAGAGAATTACCCGGAAACGGTTGATGCGAATGGCTTTATTCTGGGTGTAGATGGTGATACCGCAGCGACCTTTGATATCACCATTCCGGTTAACCAGGATGACGCCAAGTTAGACGGTTGGGAATTGGCGTTGCAGCACTTATTCGGTGAGACAGGCTTTGGTTTGATTGCTAACGCCACCTTCGTTGACGGTGACTTTAACTACGACAACTACAGTTTAGGTGAGCAATTTGCCATACTCGGCATGAGCGACACTTACAACTTAGTGGGTTTCTACGATAAAGATGGCTTTCAAGCACGTATCGCCTACAACTGGCGTGATAAGTTCCTTGCGTCAACGGTTAACACCTTAGGCTTACAAAACCCACTTTACGTAGAAGCTTATGGTCAGTGGGATGCCAGCGCCAGCTACGATGCAACCGAACAGTTGACCTTCTTTATTGAAGCCATCAACCTGACAAACGAATCAACACGGTTACATGAGCGTAATTCGCTACAGTTAGTAAATTACACTGAAACCGGTCGTCGATTCGCCATCGGTGCGCGTTATACGTTCTAAAATGTTCTTGCCCTGAACAAGTAGCCATCGCAAGATGGCTACTTTTTACAAGAAGTAGTTATGATGCAAGCAACTGAATCGCTAACCAGTGATAACCTAGCAGCAAATGCGCAGTCTTTTGCCGATGGGCGGGTCAATATTGTGGTGGTCGGTGGTGGCAGTGCAGGTTGGCTTACTGCGGCGTTACTGGCTGCAGATCATCATACTAATCCCCGTATAAACATTACTCTGATTGAGTCTGCCTCGGTGCCTACTATAGGTGTTGGCGAGGGTACTTGGCCATCGATGCGTGCCACCTTAGCCCGAATTGGCATTTCTGAAACCGAATTCTTACTAAGCTGCGATGCCAGCTTCAAACAAGGCAGTGTGTTCCGGCAATGGCGCAGCGCTGCAGCGCAGGATTGTTATTACCACCCGTTTACCGTGCCGGTGGCTGCCAATGAACTGGATATTGCAGACTATTGGTTTAATCATCAGCAACAAGTCGAATTTGCCGCGGCTGTATCCAGTCAACCGGCGGTAATTGCGGCCGGCTTAGCACCTAAACGCATTACGACGCCGGAATACGCCTTTATACAAAACTACGGTTATCATCTGGATGCCGGTAAGTTTGTCGCGTTACTGAGCAAACATGCCAAGCAGCTTGGCGTGACACACGTGGTTGATGACGTGGTGGCGGTAGATAGTCATGTCGATGGTCGCGTTGCGGCGCTGCAGACGGCGCAACATGGCAAATTAACCGGTGATTTATTTGTCGATTGCTCGGGTTTACATAGCTTACTGCTAGGCCAGCATTATCAAACGCCGTTACTTAGTGTGCAGCATTGCTTGCTAAACGACAGCGCGTTAGCGGTGCAAGTGGCTTATGATGATGAGCACGCGCCCATTGCATCAGCGACGTTGGCCACTGCGCAGGCACAAGGTTGGGTATGGGATATCGGCTTGCCTACCCGGCGTGGTGTCGGCTTTGTCCACCACAGCGGCCATACTAGCGAAGAGCAGGCGCTAAGCACGCTGGCACAGTACCTGCAATTATCAGAGCAGCAGTTTACGGCCCGTTACCAGCCCAGGCTGATCCGGTTTACCCCGGGCTACCGCCAACAGTTTTGGCGGCATAATTGCGTAGCTGTCGGCATGGCGGCGGGTTTTATTGAACCGTTAGAAGCGTCGGCCTTGGTGATGGTTGAATTGTCGGCTAAGTTTATTAGTGAGCAATTGCCACGTAGCCTGGCACAGCTTGCCGTTGTCGCAGAGCGATTTAATCAAACTTTCAGCTACCGCTGGCAACAAATTGTTGAGTTTTTAAAATTGCACTATGTGTTGTCGACACGGGATGACAGTGACTATTGGTTGGCCCAGCGCGCTGAGGCCTCGATACCGTCGTCATTGCAACAAAAACTGATGATGTGGCAGCATTTTTTGCCAAGCCGCTATGATTTACCGATGGCGGAGGAGTTATTTCCAGCCGCCAGTTATCAGTATATTTTATATGGTATGCGCCACTTACCCAGTGGCGGGCGGCCTTTAACGGCCAGCGCAGGCATCCGTGCCAACCAGGCGTTTGCCGAAGTACAACAAAAAACACAACAGCTCAGAGCGGGCCTGGTCAGTAATCGCGAATTATTGCACCAAATCAAAGCTCACGGCTTACAAAAAATATAAAGGGGAGCCGATGGCTGCTATCGAACTACTAAATAACGTTGACCATCTTGGTATAAAAATCCGCACTGAACATGGCCCGGAGCTTGGCGATAACCAAATGTTTTGTTTGAGTTTCCCTGCTGAGTTTCGCGCCGCACAAGCCTATTACCCGATCCTGTTTTATAAAGACGGCAACACCGGCCAGTTTATGCCTGTGTTGTTGCTGGGGTTTCAAGCAGGTGAAAACCTGTTTGCGCAACAGCAAGGGTGGCAGGCCGGTTATGTGCCATTAGACATTGCCCGCGAGCCGTTTACCATCGGCCTGCAAAAGGGTGAGCGCGTTATCCATATTAATACGGCGCACCCGAGAGTGAGCACCACCAGCGGTGAAGCGTTGTTTTTGGAGTTTGGCGGGCAAAGCCCCTATTTACAGCAAGTGGCAGCGCAATTGGAAACTTTGCACCATGGTATTACCGATGCGAAACAGTTCAGCCAGCAGCTACTGGCACTGGAGCTGATTGAGTCTTTTGTGCTTGATGTCACCTTAGATAATGGTCAACAGCACAGCTTACATGGTTTCTATACCATCAGCGAACCGCAGTTAGCGCAGCTTAGTGGCGAGCAGTTGGCGCAGTTGCAGCAGGCGGGGTACTTAGAGGCCATTTACATGATGCTGGCCTCGCAATCACAGTTTGCCCGGTTGATTGGCTTTAAAAATCAACTAACGGCAATTAGCTAAAATGTGGCCTGCAGCGCAGCCGGTAGCAACACTATCCGGTGTGACCGCCGATAGCATCAGCTATGACATGCTCAATAGCGCCCAGCCGCTGCATTTGCCGGGTTTTGCTGCACACTGGCCCGCTGTCTGCGCAGCTAAGCAAGGTGAGCCGGCCATCCGTGATTATTTGCTTAGCCATTACACTGGTGAAGCGCTTACCGCTTTTATCAGTGACGCCAAAAGTAGCGGCCGGGTGTTTTACAATGCTGATTTCAGCGGGTTTAATTTTCAGCCGGTGCAAGCCAAACTGCAGCAACTTTTAGCGTCGTTACCTGGCGGTGCGCACTGGTATGTGGGTGCCACCTTTGTGCCGCGCTGGTTCCCACAGTGGTTACAACAGCAGCAGGTTCCGGCGCTTGCGCAGCATGCCAATGATGCGCTGGTCAGCTTGTGGATTGGCAATCAAAGCCGTGTTGCGGCGCATGCCGATCTGCCGCAAAACTTAGCGGTAGTGGTGGCCGGGCGTCGGCGCTTTACGTTATTTCCGCCTGAACAAATCGCTAATTTATACATTGGCCCGATGGATGCCTCTCCCGCTGGCCGGGCGATTAGCCTGGTGGACTTTGCCAAGCCGGATTTAACGCAATTTCCCAAATTCGCCGAAGCAATGGCGCATGCCCAAGTGGTTGAACTAGAACCGGGTGACGCGATAATCATCCCCAGTATGTGGTGGCATCACGTTGAGGCGCTTAGCCCGCTTAATGTGCTGATGAATTTTTGGTGGCGGGACTGCGCCAGCTATGTGCCCAGTCCGCAACTGGCATTACAGTTGGCGATGCTGAGTATGAACGCCCTGCCAGCAGAGCAAAAAGCAGCATGGCGTGCCCACTTTGAACACTATGTGTTTGGTCAAGATCACGCCGAACACATTCCTGAACATTTACGCGGTTTGCAAGGGCCCTTGACTGAGCCTGTGGCTCGGCAAGTCCGTGCCGAACTGTTAAATAAACTCAATCGATAATGCAATCGACAATAAATGAGGTCCGTATGCAGTCGCAAGCAGTCAAACGCGTGGTGATTGCCGGTGGTGGAACCGCTGGCTGGATGGCGGCAGCCGCTATCGCCAAATTAATGGGTAAACATTTACAAATTTGTCTGGTCGAGAGTGACGATATCTCTACCGTTGGCGTGGGCGAGGCCACTATTCCGCCGTTATTAACGCTGCATAAACTACTGGGGATCAATGAAGCGGAATTTATGGCTGCTACCCAGGCTACCTTTAAATTAGGCATTCAATTTGAAAGCTGGCGCGACCAGGGCCAGGATTACATTCACTCCTTTGGTACCACTGGTCAGGACTGCTGGGCAGCGGGCTTTCAGCATTTCTGGTTAAAAGGCCAGAAACTTGGTCTTGCCAGCGACTACGGTGATTATTGCCCGGAGTTATTGGCGACACAGGCCGGCAAGTTTGCACATTTGCCGAACCGGCCGCTAAATTATGCCTTTCACTTCGACGCCGGTTTATACGCCAAATTCTTACGCAAAATGGCAGAACAACATGGCGCAACGCGCATTGAAGGTAAAATTACCAAGGTGGAAACCTGTGAGCAAAGCGGCAACATTACTGCACTACAGCTGGCCAACGGTGAAGTTATTGCCGGCGATTTGTTTATTGATTGCACTGGGTTTCGCGCACTGTTAATTGAACAAACCCTGCATACCGGCTTTGATGATTGGAGCCACTGGTTACCCTGCGATTCCGCGATTGCGGTGCAAACCCGCGCCACGCGCGAGCCGGTGCCCTACACCCGCTCTATCGCTCATGGTGCTGGCTGGCAGTGGCAAATACCGTTGCAACATCGGGTCGGTAACGGCTTGGTGTATTGCAGTAAGTATTACTCCGATGAGCAGGCTAAGGCACTGTTGCTGGAAAATATCAGTGGCGAGTTACTGACCGAGCCACGATTAATTAAATTCCGCACCGGCATGCGCCGCAAGCACTGGAACAAAAACTGTATCGCGCTGGGTTTGGCCAGTGGCTTTATTGAGCCGCTGGAGTCGACCAGTATTCACCTCATTCAGCGCGGTATTGTGCGCTTGCTGCAAATGTTCCCGCTAAATGGCATCAGCCAGGCGGATATCGATGAGTTTAATCAACAAACCGAGCACGAAGTGCTGAATATTCGCGATTTTATTATTCTGCACTACCATGTTACGGCGCGGCGTGACACGGCCTTCTGGCGCTACTGCCAAAGCATGCCGATACCGGAATCACTTGCCCACCGCATTCGCTTGTTTAAGGAAACCGGCCGGGTGTTTAAGGTGCCGAATGAGTTATTTGCTGAGAACTCCTGGACGCAAGTGATGCTGGGTCAGGGCATTTTGCCTGAGCAATACCACCCTATCGTGGAGCTGATGAGCGAGCAGGAACTCAGTCATTTTCTTAGCCAAATTAAGCAGCAAAATGAGCGGTTGGTAGCGCAATTGCCAAGCCACCAGGTGTTTTTGCAAAGCTACTGCCCGGCGACGTCGAAGTAATAATCGGCATAGCGGCCATTATGGCCGCTGATATACCCGAACAAAATCTACCAGCATCGTTTGCGGAAACATGGCTTCGTTAACGCCTTTGTCATTGACATTGCCAGCCCAGTTGCCGCCAACTGCAAGGTTCAGCAGCAGGTGAAAGCGCTGATCAAACGGCGCATTGGGCGATATGTCCGGCATAATTTGTTTGGCATCGGTAAACCAGTCGCTGCTGCGCTGCGTGGCGTACAGTACATCGTCAACGTACCAGCGAATTTCGCCGGCTTCCCACTCAATACTGTAAGTGTAAAAATCGTCGGCCGGGCTTTTGCCGTCTGGCAATTTATAGCTGTGGCCGGTGTAAGCGTTATTTGGCGCTAACCTACCGTAGTGCAATGTGCCATAAACACGCCGCTCTGGTTCATCGGCCAGGGCGCTGGGTTCATCAGACACGGTGCCCAGGTTTACCGCTTCCATAATGTCTATCTCGCCCGACAATGGCCAGCGACCGTATAGGTTATCCGTCGGCAGCATCCATATTGCTGGCCAGCTGCCCTGGCCAGCAGGAAGTTTCGCCCGTATTTCAATGCGGCCGTAGCGCCAGTCGCCCTTGTTTTTGCTGCGTAGCCTGGCCGAGGTATACGGCAGGGTTTTCGCTGGCTGGGTAAGGTAATCGGTGCTGTCTTCGTGGGTAGCAGGCCCGCTGTGAGTTTCGCGGCGGGCTACAATATGCAGCAAGCCATCTGCAACAAAGGCATTGCCGGGGTTAGTGGTGTAACACTGTAATTCATCATTACCACCGCCCCAGCAGTTTTGCTCCAGGCTCCATTTAGTCTGATCGATACTGCTGTCGCTAAATTCGTCCTGCCAAACCAGTTGCCAGCCAGCGCGCACCGGGGAAGTGACCGTGCTGGTGGTGTCAGTAGGCGTCGGCTTGCTGGTACAGCCGACAGCTGTCAGGGCGCATAGCACCGGCAGCAGTAATCGCATCGTTAGTCTCCTAAGCAGCTGATATTGGCCTTGCCCGTCATGTCGGGGTTTAGGCGGATATCGGCAAAGCTTAGCACCATACTGGCGTCTGTCGCTATTGATAGCGGGGTGAAAATCTGACTAAAATCAGCGCCCTGCTGTGCAAAACACGCCAAATCGACGCTTAGCGTATGCCAGCTGTCGGCGGCCAGTGCTTTGAGCTGTGGTGCAATATTGATACTGCCGCTACAGGTTTGTGCGCAGTCCATGCCCAGCAGCACCTGATCAGGTACGCTGCCGTTATGCTGCAGCAGCATAACCAGTGCGCTGCCTGTTTCCTGATATGAGCGTAAATCGGCCGGGAAGGCCGTGCTTAAGCTGACTTTAGCCTGACCACTAAAGGTCAGGCGCCGGGCATCTTCTTGTACCTTATTGTCGAAGGTGCGTACCGCGATGTTACCCAGCTCTGCCACACTGCTTTCCATGACCTGGCTTTTGCCATCGCTGTGTAGTACCAGCTGATAAGGTGGTTTTACCGCGCGCTCAAACAGAACCAGGGGTTGAAGTGCCTGACTGCGCTCTATCTGCTCAGACAGTGGCTTATTAAGTGGCCCGGTTTCACCATAACGTAAGCCATAGCCGTAAGGGAGCAATGGCTGATAGTCATTGTCATGGCGGTTAGCGTGCTGATCTGGTGTGACAGGCCAGCTAAAAGACAACTTGCCGTGGAAATCCATGTTCACGCTACCATCGGTTTTGGCCATAATAACGTCGGCGACAGCCAAACCCTCACTGCCTGGCAGCCACACTGCGACAAAGGCGTCTGATGCATTCAGCTCTGGGTTTATCCACATAGGGCGGCCACTGATAAACAGCGATACCACCTTGATACCATCGGCCTGCAGCTTTTTCAGCAGGGCTAAATCGGTTTTATTGCCACGCTGATACTCAAGGTTGTCTAAGTCACCATTACCTTCTGCATAAGGCTGTTCGCCAAACACCACCACGGCGACATCCGGCTTAACGCTATAACTGCCGTCGCTGCTCAGCTCGAGCTGGCCGCCTGCTGCATCTACCGCTTGTTTAATGCCGTGGTAAATAGAGCTGCCACCGGGGAAATCGCTGTTGTTGTTGCCTGTGCCCTGCCAGCTAATGGTCCAGCCACCGGATTGCATACCGATATTATCCGCACCTTCACCAGTAACCAGAATACGCTGCGTGGGTTTAAGCGGCAAAATGGCATCGTTATTTTTCAGCAGTACTAACGACTGCTGCACCGCCTGACGGGCAATCGCGCGGTGTTCGGCGGCACCTATCAGTTCGGTTTTACCCGACAGTGGCCGCTGGGCCGGGCTGGGTTTATCGAACAAACCAGCGCGTAATTTTACCCGCAGAATGCGCCTTACCGCATCATCAATCCGGCTCATTGGGATCTCGCCGCTTTGAGCCTGGGCAATCAGATTATTATAAAGTGGCTTCCAGGCCGGTGTGGGTACCATGTACACATCTAACCCTGCCAGCGCTGCCTG
>JBFKFH010000089.1:0-11895 GCA_041618685.1 Rheinheimera sp. | reverse complement strand
TGAGTCAGTGTTGAAACTGGCGATTATGATGTACCGCATAGACGGTAAAATACGTCTGAATGAACAAGAGCGGGTGGATGAGCTGGCTGATGGCTTGGTATGGGATGGCGTTAACAGTATTACCGCCATTCAAAGCCAGGCTATGGCCGATGTGCGCGAGGCTATCCGGGCTGATAGAACAGAGGCCTATCTTGCTTCGCTGAAAGATGGCTTAATGTTTGTTAAACAAAAAGCATTAGATATCGCAAAGCAGATTATGCAGAGTGACGGTGAAGAGGCGTTGAAAGAGCGCCGCCTTTACGATTACCTTAGGCAGCAGCTATTAGTGTAATACGTTGTTACAACACAGACAGCCAGCAAACCGCTGGCTTTTTTGTGCGTGAAATGGCAAAGGTTAGCCCGATGTTTGGTCATCAGATAGCGTAGGTGTGGGGTTGCGAATGAAAAAGAGCAATTTGGCGCCAGAGTGATAAAATCATTGCCATCAGATCAACACAGTAATTGGAAATAAGAAAAAATGATAAGAATCAGCGTGCTATGTTGCGTAGTTGTGTTGGCATCTTGCGCCAGTTTAAAAGAAGCAGGCAAAACCATAGGCGGAGCGACTAAGGAAGTGACGACCACGGTTGGCCATGCTTCACGCGATGCCGTTAAAGCGGTTGGTAAAGGCGCAAAAGAAGTTGTAGATGAAATTAAAGACGATGGCGGCAATGAATAGAGCGCTGAAAGCGTGGCACATTTTGTGAGCAATAGCCGACTCGGTTGAGTCGGCTGTAACGGGACTGCTTACCGCTGCTACAGCTGGTCAGATGTTGGCAGCTCTTTTTTATCAAACTGTTGGTTTTTTTCGGCCAGTAGTGCGGCAACCTGCTGTTCCAGTACTTCGAGCTTTTCCCGCGTGCGTAATAATACCTGACGCTGCACATCGAACTCTTCACGGCTGACAAAATCCATATCGGCCAATTTATTCTGCAGAACTTGTTTTACTTTTGCTTCAACATCATCAGCAAACTGGCGTACTTGCGGTGGAATGGCATTGCCAATTTGTTTGGCGATATCTTCAATTTTTTTCGGGTCTATCATGTTGCTCTCCTGTTCCGCATCAGTAACTTGCGGCCTTTAACCAAACCTTTAGCTTTATTCTACAGGCCAAAAGCCGAATTGCGCATGCTATTTAACGGTAAATTTCGTTACAATGCCTGCCTTGGTGTAAGGGTGAGTCAATGAAGTTAAATCCGCAACAAAATGCCGCTGTTAAATTCATTTCCGGACCTTGTCTGGTACTTGCCGGTGCCGGCAGTGGTAAAACCCGGGTCATTATCAATAAAATTGCTTATCTGATCCAGGAGTGTGAGATGCCCGCCAGGCATATCGCCGCGGTTACTTTCACCAACAAGGCCGCGCGCGAAATGCGTGAGCGTATTAATCATCAGTTACCGAAAACGGCCACCCGTGGCCTGACGATATCCACTTTTCACACCCTGGGGCTGGAGATCTTAAAAAAGGAATACCGCCATATAGGTTATAAAGCCAACTTTACCCTGTTCGACGATCAGGACAGTATGGCGCTGCTCAAAGAGCTCAGCGAAAACGATATTCAGGGTGATAAAGATTTACTGCGGGCGCTACAAAGCAAAATTAGTAACTGGAAGAACGAACTGACGTTACCAGCTAAAGCGCTTGCTGAAGCCAGTGATGCGCAAAGCATCAGCTTTGCCAATTATTATCAGCAATATAGCCAGCAACTGACGGCTTACAATGCGCTCGATTTCGACGACCTTATTTTACTGCCTACATTATTGTTTCAGCACAACGAAGCGGTGCGAACAAAATGGCAGCAGAAGATAAAATACCTGCTGGTAGATGAGTATCAGGATACCAATACCAGCCAGTATCAACTGGTGAAATGGCTGGTGGGAGAGCGGCAGCGCTTTACCGTGGTTGGCGATTACGATCAGTCGATTTATTCCTGGCGCGGTGCGCGGCCACAAAATCTGGCGTTACTTAAAACCGATTTCCCGGGTTTAAATGTGATTAAGCTGGAGCAAAATTACCGCTCGGCTGAACGTATTCTAAAAGCCGCCAATATATTAATTGCCAATAATCCGCATGAGTTTGAAAAGCAACTGTTTAGTGAAAACGGTTACGGCGTACCGCTAAAGGTTTTGCCGTGTAAACATGAGGAAGACGAGGCAGAAAAAGTGGTGGCGGAGATCATTTCGCACCGTTTTATTAATCGCAGTCAGTATCGGGATTATGCCCTGCTTTACCGCGGCAACCATCAATCCCGCCTGTTTGAAAAGGCACTGATGACCAACCGTATTCCGTATAAAATTTCCGGTGGTACGTCGTTTTTTTCCCGTAGTGAGATTAAAGATGTGATGGCGTATCTGCGGCTGGTAGTGAATCAGGATGATGACAACGCCTTGCTGCGTATTATCAACGTGCCCCGGCGTGAGATTGGTGCCGCTACGTTACAGCAGGTCGGCAATCTGGCTAATGAAAAGCAGATCAGCTTGTTTGAAGCTTGCTGTGACAGTGAACTGTCGATGCATTTATCAGCCCGGGCACACAATGCGGTTAAACAGTTTGCACAGTGGATAGTCAACATCGCTGATAATGTGCAGCGGGCCGAACCGGCTGAGGCTATCCGCGATCTTATCCGGCAAAGTCATTACGAAGCCTGGTTGTTTGAAACCAGCACCAGCCCCAAAGCTGCTGAAATGGCACTGAAAAACGTTAACGAGTTATACCGTTGGATCAGCGAGATGCTGCAGGGTAAAGACGATGAAGAACCGATGACGTTGCCCGAGGTGGTAACCCGCTTAACACTGCGCGATATGATGGAACGTCAGGAGCAGGACGATAATTCGGACCAGGTGCAGCTGCTAACCTTGCATGCCTCTAAAGGGTTAGAGTTTCCTTACGTGTTTATGGTCGGCATGGAAGAAGGCATTTTGCCGCATCAGAGCAGTATTGATGAGGATAACGTCGAGGAAGAGCGCCGGCTGGCTTATGTAGGCATTACCCGGGCGCAGCGTGAGCTGTTTTTTACCTATGCCAAAGAGCGGCGACAGTTTGGTGAGGTGATCCGCCCCGAACCGAGCCGGTTTCTATATGAATTGCCGCAGGATGATTTAGAGTGGCAAAGCGCGGCACCCGTGAAAACTGCAGAGCAGCGTCAGCAAACGGGTGCAGCTCACATCGAGCGGTTACGCCAACTGTTGAAAAACAACTGAGGGTGCGTTGGCTAGCTCCTGTGCACAGAGTAATTGTGCAACATACTTGCCTTGCATAAAACAGCAGCCTTCAGCCAATAACAGGTTCAGCAGATCCGCACTGTCGACACCGTCGGCTAACAGAAGAAACTTGTAGCTTATTGCCAGAGACTGCAGCATTTGCAACAGCTGACGTTTTTGTTCATTACGAGGTAGCTGACGGCAGAACGCTGCATCTAATTTAACAAAATCAAATAATTGCTGCAGCAATAACCCCATAGGCGCGGTTTCAGCTGCAAAGTTGTGCAGCGCCAACCGAATACCCAGTTGTTTTAGCTGTTTCAATGAGGTTTGAATACTATTGCCGGCTTGCAGCAGCTCGCGCTCAGTGAAAGCCAGACACAGACGGTGTTTTTGCTCAACCGAAGCCAGCTGCTGTTTCAGTTGTTCAAACAGATCAGATTGCTGCAGATGGGCCAGACTGAGCCGCAGCGTCAGCAAGCCTGCATCGTTGTCACTAACACTGAGCTGGCGACAAGCCTGTTGTAGCATCAGTTGTTCAATTTGCGGCATCATTCCGGCGTCAGTGGCATACTGCGCAAAGTCATACTGCGTGCCCAATTTCGGATGCTGCCATTGTGTATGTACTTCATACCCCATCAGGTTTCGGTCTTGTCCGCACAATACCGGTTCAAAAACAGCGGTGAACTGCTGTTGCTCCAGGGCTTGCTGCATCACCTGCTCCATCGTTAAGGCTTGCAGCATTTGTTCGCGCATAGTCTCGTTAAAAATAACAAAACGGTTACGGCCCATTGATTTTGCCTGATACATCGCCGCGTCAGCATCACGCAGCAGAGCTTCTGCTTTAGTATGATCGCTTTGAAATTGGGCGATGCCAATACTGGCTCCAGACATTACTTGCTGATTTTGTAGCAGGAACGGCTGACGCACTTTGTCGATAATGCGCTCCGCAATATCTTCAGCGTCGGTGTCATGCACTAAAGTAGTAAGTAGCACGACAAACTCATCACCGCCGAGGCGCGCAACCAGATCATGTTCGCGAACAGTGCTAAGTAGGCGTTTGCTGACTTCGATCAGAAAGGCGTCGCCAACATGGTGGCCCAGCGTATCGTTGATCAGTTTAAAACGATCCAGATCGATAAACAGAAGCGCCATATTCATGTGCGGTTGACGTTTACTCAACGCAAATTGCTGCTTTAGTTGTTGTAAAAACATTTGCCGGTTGGCCAGGCCCGTTAGGGCGTCATGATTGGCCTCGTAAAACAGTTTTTGCTCAGCTTTTTTCCGCTCTTCAACCTGAAGACGTAAAAACAAGTTGGTTTGGCGCAGTTCGCGGGTACTTTCAAACACCTTGCGCTCTAATTCTTCCTGCTGTCTTTTTTGCTGTTCAGTAGCCAGCTTTCGCTGAATGGCTACAGCGATATGCTGTGACACAAAGCGTAAAACATTCAGTTCGTTTTCAGAATAGCTGTAACTTTGCTCATAGGACTGCAGCGCAATAACACCAATGACCTGTTGATCAATCAGCAGCGGTGCGCCAAGCCAGCTGGTAGAGTGACGGGCTTGACGGCTGGGATCGGCTAATCCGCGTTTAATGTCACCGGCTTCTACTAATGCGGTTGCTTGCTCACTATTGATTAAGCGGGCATCGGCGCAACGGATCACGTATTCGGTAAAACCACGGCTTAGTGGGCGCTCCCGCGCAGGTGGAGAGTACTGATCTAGATAAAATGGGAAGGTGAGCTTGGCCCTCTCCTGATCCAGCAGGGCGATATAACAGTTTTCTGCCGGCATCAAGCCAGATAACACTTTGTGCACTGCGTGATAAAAGCTGTTCATATCACTGCTGCTGGCTGTCAGCTCAGAGATTTTATACAACGCGGCTTGCAGTTGCTCAGCGTTCGTACGCTCTTTAATCTCTTTTTGCAGTGACGTATTTATTTTCTGCAGTTGCTGGGTTCTCTGCCTTACCGTTTCTTCCAGCAACTCACGACTTTTCACCCGATCTAATGCGGTAATAGTATGGCCGCCAATACTACAGAATAAATCCAGATCGCTATCGGTATAAAGTTGCTGCTCATTGTATGACTGAATAGCCATCACGCCGATGACCTGCTTACCACGGCAGAGCGGTATCCCCAGCCAGTGCGCGCACGGCGAGCCTTGAGATTGAATTTGGTTTTCAGCGATCAGTTGGTCAAACTGGGCGGCGTCACATAATAGTGGCTGTCCGGTCCGGACGACATATCCGGTCAGGCCACTAGAAAAAGAACTGGAGGGTACCTGTGAAATAATCTGTTGGTCTTTTTCATCAGAAAAATATTGTGGTGAATACTGCTGGCTCTCGTCGTCATAGAAAACAACATAGAAATTTTCGGCGTGCAATAACTCCGACACCATTCTGTGAATGGCCGGGTAAAAATCACGCATATCACTAATGGTGCTGGCCAGTTCAGATAACCTGAGTAAGGCGCCCTGAGTGATATAAGCTTGCTTATAGCGCTGCGCTAAAATAGTGAGGCGGCGTAGTTTGTTATCCGCTTGCCGTAAACGCTTATTCAGCTGTGTTGATCCCTTCAACCCTGACTCTTTTTATTATTGTCGCCACATATGAATGACGTAATTTAATAGTGCCCATTATGCATAAAGTTTAACCACATGGAAGAGTGTTGCGGCCAATATTTTGTCAAAATCAAGCACTGAGCGGCATTATATAACAGCTGCACACGCAGAAGGCTGCCCCTTGGCAGCCCTCAGTGTTTATTTGGCGCGGGTTTTAGACGCCTTCTGTCATGAATTTAATTGCTGCAGCAATTTCATCATCGCTACAATCACCGCAGGTGCCGCGGGCTGGCATATTGCGGATGCCTTCAATTGCGTGCTTCAGCATAGTGTCGAATCCCTGATCCATGCGAGGTTTCCAGCTGGCATCGCCTTTTTTAGGGGCGTCCAGTGCACCGGTACCATGACAAGCAAAGCAAGCTGTTTGATATACTTTTTCACCACTGCGCGGGCCAGACGGACCCGCATCTGCAGCCACAGCACCGGCAATATATACCTGACCGACCGGAGCCAGGCGTTTGGTCAGCGCTTCGTTATCGACTTCTGCACTGGCAAGGCTGCCAAAGGTAGTAAACAGAAAGGCGACAGCTAGGGTGAATTTATTCATGTTATTAGTTCCTGTGGTAATGCCCGCACAAAGTTTGCGCCATTATAGCCTTCAAGCGTCGACAAGGGGAAGCCCCATAACAGAGTACTGGTTTTGTCTGTCTGCCTGCAGGGGTTCAGCGAGATATGCGCAGGCTTATGTTTGAGTAATTCAGATATTTTTTGCGTTTCAACTTGTCTGATACAGCACAAAGCAGCGTCGTTACTACTATATGCTTTTAGCGATGGTTTAATGCATTTTTAAAAGCAAAATTATTTAACGGTTTCGCTTTGCATCTGCGGCCATTATGGTAGTCTATTTGGCCGGTAAGCACCTTGCACTGACAAAGTTGCGCCGGCACAGGGAAATGTTAAAAAGCGTTTTCCACAGTACAGGAAGTATAAAAATAATAATATGGGCTCTGTTGTAAACCCCTTAATTATTCTTAAAAAACAATGATTTAAAAATCATAACCACTGACTTTTCGTCTGAAGAGCCGGCGCGTTATCTTATGTTCTGCACAAAGTTATCCACAGCTTTTTCTTGTTTATCATCTCGTGCTGTCGCTGGCAGCGAACAAGGTGCTGTGGCATGCTATAGCTTTATTGCTGCAGGATATTCCTACCCATGGTTTCAATTTCAGGTACTCCGTTAATCCTGGTCGATGGCTCGTCATATTTATTCCGTGCTTATCACTCACCGCCTCATTTAACCAACTCCCTCGGTGATGCCACCGGCGCTATTTATGGTGTGGTTAACATGCTCAAAAGTTTGTTACGCCAATACCAGCCAACGCAAATGGCGGTTGTCTTTGATGCGAAAGGCCCAACATTTCGCAATGCTATGTATGCAGAGTACAAAGCGCACCGGCCACCCATGCCGGATGATTTGCGCAGCCAGATTGAACCCTTGCATCGTATTATTGAGGCCATGGGGTTACCACTGCTCTGTGTCAGTGGAGTGGAGGCCGACGATGTAATTGGTACTTTGGCTCGCCAAGCCAGTAAGGCGGGGCGCCACACGTTAATTTCTACCGGCGATAAAGATATGGCGCAATTTGTAGATGAGCATGTGACGTTGATCAATACCATGACCAAAACCCTGCTTGACCCAGCTGGCGTGGTGGAGAAATTTGGCGTAGGCCCTGAGCTTATCATCGACTATCTGGCATTGATGGGCGACAAGGTAGACAACATTCCGGGTTTGCCCGGGGTCGGTGAAAAAACTGCTACCGCGTTATTGCAGGGATTGGGGTCAATCGAACAAATCTATCAGCAAATAGATAAAGTTGCCGCTTTAGGCTTTCGCGGTGCGAAAAGTATGCCTGCGAAACTGGAAGAATTCAGGCAGCAACTTGAGCTGTCTTATCAGCTAGCGACGATAAAAACAGATGTGGAGCTGCCATATCAACTGGACGATTTACAGCTCAAAGCACCCGACAACAGGCGTTTAGCAGAATTGTATAAAGTGTGTGAGTTTAGGCGCTGGCTGAGTGAGGTGTTAACAATTGAGCCAGGTGAAACAGGCAAGTCAGCGCAGGCATCTGCTCAGCTGGATATGTTAGCCGACGAAGATACTAAAAACACAAGTCTGAGCCGTGATCAGTACATCACTGTGATGGATGAGGCAGCTTTTAATGACATGTTGACTCAAATCAGTCGTAGCGAGCTCACTGCTTTTGATACCGAAACGACCAGCCTGGATTATATGCAGGCCGACCTCGTTGGTTTTTCTGTAGCGACGGCGGCAGGCTGTGCATGGTATGTGCCGTTAGCACATGACTATGTTGGCGCACCTGAACAATTAGCGCGTGATTGGGCGCTGACACAACTTAAACCCTGGTTGGAAGATAGCAGTAAAGCCAAAGTTGGCCAGAATCTGAAATATGATCAAAGTGTGCTGGCGCGCTACAACATTAATCTAAAAGGCGTGCGCTTTGACACCATGTTAGAGTCGTATGTGCTGAATTCAGTTGCTGCCCGTCATGACATGGATAGCCTGGCGTTGAAATATCTGGGGCACAAAGCAATTAGTTTTATTGATATTGCCGGCAAAGGTGCCAAGCAGCTGACGTTTAATCAGATTGAACTGGAAAAAGCTGCGCAGTATGCCGCAGAAGATGCCGATATTACCCTGCAACTGCATCAAGCCTTATGGCCGCAGTTGCAACAGCATCAAGGCTTGGTCACGGTGCTACAAGATATAGAGATGCCGTTGGTGGATATATTGTCGCGGATTGAACGGCACGGCGTGCTGATAGACAGTAAACTGTTAGCCCGCCAAAGCGAACAATTGGCCACGCGCATTGCGGAGCTTGAGCAACTCGCGTTTGAGCAGGCAGGCAAGCCGTTTAATCTGGCATCGCCCAAACAACTGCAGGAAATATTGTTTGAGCAAATGAAACTGCCGGTATTGAAAAAAACACCAACAGGCAGCCCATCAACCGCAGAAGAGGTGTTAGCGGAGCTGGCGCTGGAATATGAGTTTCCGAAGCTGATCACCGAACATCGCGGACTGAGTAAACTAAAGTCGACCTATACCGACAAGTTGCCGAAAATGCAAAACCCTGATTCAGGCCGCGTGCATACGTCTTATCATCAGGCGGTTGCAGCTACGGGTAGATTAAGCTCGACAGATCCGAACCTGCAGAATATTCCGATCCGAACCGAAGAGGGCCGGCGGATCCGGCAGGCGTTTATCGCACCACCAGGCAAGAAAATTGTTGCGGTAGATTATTCGCAAATTGAGTTACGCATTATGGCGCATTTATCGCAAGACAAAGCCCTGCTTGATGCTTTTGCTCACGGTAGGGATATTCATCGTGCTACGGCAGCAGAAGTTTTTGGCGTTAGCCTCGATGACGTTACTTCAGATCAGCGTCGTAGTGCAAAGGCGGTAAATTTTGGCTTGATATATGGCATGTCTGCGTTTGGTCTGGCGAAACAGTTAGGCGTGGGGCGTAATGAGGCGCAGCAATATGTCGACCGTTACTTTGAACGGTTTCCGGGCGTTCTCGATTATATGGAGCGCACGCGCAAGCAGGCGCATGAGCTAGGTTATGTTGAAACCTTGTTTGGCCGGCGCTTATACCTGCCGGAAATTAATGCACAAAATATGGCGCGTCGCAAAGGCGCAGAACGGGCCGCAATAAATGCGCCAATGCAAGGTACAGCTGCAGACATTATTAAAAAGGCGATGATTATTGTTGATGACTGGGTGCAGCAACAACCTGCAGGTGTGGTGACGATGATTATGCAAGTGCACGATGAACTTGTATTTGAAGTAGCAGAAGACAAGGTGGCTGAGGTTAAGCATCAGTTGGTGAAACTGATGGCGCAAGCGGCGAAACTAGATGTGCCATTGTTAGCTGAAGCGGGTGAAGGAGATAATTGGGACCAAGCGCATTAATTTTCTGAACTAACACCGCAAGCGAGTGGTCAGAATGTGCAGTTAGGTTGTTTATCTCTCCTGTTTCCACCCTTAACCCTGTCATCAGACAGGGTTTTTTTATACTGAGCCTAAATTATGGTAATTTAATTACCATATTGGCGTGATTAATGGCTGAAAAATGTATTTATGTAGTTTTATTACATAAATAACTTGCATTTCATCACTGAGTGGTTAGAATTTGACTGGTAGGGTACAGAGGTAAGATGTTCTATCTTTTAGCCTGAGAGCTTAAGTATCTCAGAGCAAGAAAGTAGGCTTATTTAGCCGCCCCACTGCTTGCAGTGGGGCGTTTTTTTTATTCTGAAACCGCATGCGGCGGGTGTAGAAAGCGCATTTGATCCACTGCAGCGGGAATAGATTGTAGTGCAGCAGAGTACAGCATGAAAATTCTCTGGAATTTTTAGAGTAAATACTTCAAACAGGGAACATTTACGGTATAATGGCGCCGTCTTAGCGATAAGACACCCTGTTGATTTGAAATTATAGCTTCTCCCCGTTTGCTATGGCCGACACCCAAGGGTGTCGGTTTTTTTATCTGCCTTATTCTGCGCTGGCTTGAGCATCATTTATCATGTCTGCGCCATACCACTGATCTAAGACCTGTTCCAATTCGGCCAAACCTTGTTTGTTTAGCGAGCTGAAGGTATGCACAGTTATGTCGCCCATAAACGCCAGCGTCGCCTCGCGGACCTCTAACAACGTTTTTTTCCTGGCTCCCGGCCCCAGTTTATCTGATTTGGTGAGCAGCACTAGCACGGGCAGTTTACTACCTACCGCCCAGTGGATTAAATCCTGATCCAGGTCTTTTAGTGGATGCCTAATGTCCATCAGAACGACCAAGCCTTTCAAGCTATCACGCTTCATCAGGTATTCAGCCAGTGACTTCTGCCATTTTTCTTTTACTGCCAACGGTACTTTGGCAAAACCATAGCCGGGCAAGTCTATCAGGCGCCGCGTTGCATCAAGGCTGAACGTATTGATCAGTTGAGTGCGGCCGGGGGTCTTACTGGTACGGGCAAGACTATTTTGCCGTGTAAGGGTGTTTAATGCGCTAGACTTGCCGGCATTGGAGCGACCGGCAAACGCAACTTCTATACCTGCGTCAGCTGGCAACGCATTAATGTCTGGGGCACTGGTTAAAAACGTAGCGCGCTGATAATTGATCTTTGACTTGTACACTGCCTTCTCCGGCGAATAATTTCACGCTATTGTAGCGGATCTGAGAGATCGGCAGAAGCTTTTGCATGCGCAATGGGATTTTACTTTGAGTAGTTTCGTGTAAAATGGCATAAAAATTAAGGTTATTACACTTGGTTGCCAGTATGCTGGCAGTTTAATGCGGACAGAGACGGATAAAAAATGAAAAAAATTCTATTTCCACTGACGCTGTTATTCGGTCTAATCGGAACAGCCCAGGCGTTTGATGGTGATGCCGAAGCGGGTAAAGCGAAAGCTGCAGTTTGTGCTGCCTGCCACAGTGCTGATGGTAACAGTGCCGTGGATATGTATCCTAAGCTGGCCGGTCAGCATGCAACTTATTTATACAAACAATTACGGGATTATAAAACCGGCATGGAAACAGCCGGTAAACAAGGCCGTAATAACAGTATTATGTTTGGTATGGTTGCAGCTCTGTCTGATCAGGATATGAAAGATTTGGCGGCGTATTTTGCTTCACAAAAAATGAAAGCCGGTACAACGCCGGAAAATGTGATTGAACGAGGTGAGCAATTATACAGAGGTGGTGATGCTGACCGTGGCATTGCGGCCTGTATCGCTTGCCATGGCCCGCGGGGCTCTGGTACTAGCTTGGGTGGTTTTCCAAAAATCTCATTTCAGCATGCTAATTATTTGAAAACAACACTTCAGGAATTTCGCGACGGTAAGCGCGCAAACGATCTGAACGGCATGATGCAGGACATTGCCAAAAAGCTGACAGATGAAGACATTGAAGTGCTGTCTCAATACGTGGGTGGTCTACATTAACCCCATTTAACTGAGTTTAATCGCAAAAAAACCGGCATTCATCGCCGGTTTTTTTTCACACCAACAATATTC
>JBFKFH010000088.1:0-12296 GCA_041618685.1 Rheinheimera sp. | reverse complement strand
GCGTATACAGTTTTACACCTTTTATCTGTGACAATCCCTGTTTAGTCAGGCTGTTTAACTGATGAATACGGCCTTGCACTTGTGCCTTACCCAATTGCAAATGCAGCTTAAATGCCTGTGGCAATGCCCAGCGATGCTCAAAAGAATGAAACCCTCCCGGTGTCATATGCTCACCAATCGGTACTTGACCCTGTGTGCTGCCACCCAACCAAACATCATACGAGCGGCTGAAGCTTGGTATCACCGCCGTGCATTGCTGCCAGCCTTTTTTACTACCCCATATTAACCCGGTACCACGGGGGCCAAAAATCCATTTATGCGTGCCGGCGATAAAGAAGTCACAACCAAGCGTGGCGACATCAACATTTTCAATGCCAAAGCCGTGTACACCATCAACACAAAACAGTATCTGGTCCGCTTCTGTGCGTTGTTTATTTTGCTCTGCGAGCATATCGGCAATCGCCCGTATTGGTAGCTTAACCCCGGTTGCAGAATGCACCCAGGTCACAACCACCACCTTGGTCGCCGGTTTAATTGCTGACTTAAGCTGCGAAACAATTTGATCTACGGAAGCCTGGGCCGGATTATCATAAAGCGAAATTTGCCGCACCTTAGCACCGGTGCGCTCCGCCCGAAGCTGCAGTGATAAATCTGTCGAGTAGTGATCATGCACGGTTTGCAGAACTTCATCGCCGGGTCGTAATGTCAGCCCGCTGTATACCAGCGCCAGCCCCATCGTAGTGCTGTCTGTCAATGCTATCTGCCACGCCTCACCACCCATATATTCCGCCGCCGCAGTAGCAATTTCATGATCAATCGTCATGAAGTGTTCATGCCAGTAGTCTGACGGATTAGCATCAAAAGCGCGCCGGTGCCGCTCAATCGCATCAGCCACGGGTTTAGGATGAGAGGCCAGTAAAAACGTGGCTAGATGGATGTAATCATGGCTGAGGGCAAACATTTTACGCAAAGCAGTCCAGTCAGCTGACTTAATGGGTACCGCCACCTCCTGACTGGTACCTGCCTGCAACAATGTTGGCAATGGCAGCAAACTGCCTCCCAGTGCCAGTGAGGTTCTGGTGATAAATTCCCTGCGTTTCATGATGTAGCTCCCTGATCAATTTTCAACCAGTATAGTGCACAACTAAAACAACAATGTGGTTGTAGCCAGCTAAACTTACCTTGCTACCCGCCGACATTGGCATAAAATAGCTTTGCTTGTTAATTTTTTGGGATTTTTATTTTGCATTTTAGAGAGGACATCAACGGATTACGGGCAGTTGCTGTAATTGCCGTATTGCTTTTTCACTTTGACCCAACTTGGCTGCCAGGCGGTTTTGCCGGCGTGGATGTTTTTTTTGTTATTTCCGGCTTCTTAATGACCGCTATTATTTACCGCGGTCTGGAGCAGCAGCGTTTCTCACTGCTGAAATTTTATATCGCACGAGCTAACCGGATCATCCCGGCGCTGGCTGTGTTGTGCTTTGCCCTGCTGTTATTTGGCTTTTTTTATCTCACTCCCTGGGAATACCGGGCACTGGGCAAGCACGCTGCCAGCAGTATAGGCTTTGTGTCCAATATTATTTACTGGATGGAATCTGGCTACTTTGACGCCGCATCGAAACAAAAGTGGTTGCTCCATACCTGGTCGCTTTCGGTCGAATGGCAGTTTTATATTATCTATCCGTTGTTGTTGATGTTGCTGGCCAAGCTCATCCCACTTCGCAAAATTAAAACCGTTATATTGGCCGGTACTGTTGCTGGCTTGCTATTCAGCGCGCTGTCTACCGAGCTTTGGCCAGAAGCATCGTACTATCTGCTGTCCAGCCGGGCCTGGCAGATGATGCTTGGCGGTGTGGCGTTTTTTTATCCGCTGCGGGTCAAAGCAGCTTACCAATTACCATTGGAATGGTTTGGTTTGGCTCTGATCATTTTTAGCTACTGCTGGTTCTCTAAAGACAATGCATGGCCTGGCTATCTGGCATTGCTACCTGCCTTCGGCGTATTTCTGGTCATCCAGGCGCAAAGGCAAAATAGCCTGATCACTAACAATGTTGTGATGCAAAAAATTGGCGCTAGCTCTTATTCTATTTATTTGTGGCACTGGCCTGTTGTCGTGTTTGGCTATTACTTTGCCATTCCCTTTTGGTTTATAGCAGGCATACCGTTTTCATTTGCTCTGGGCTGGCTCAGCTATAAATATGTCGAATCGCACTCGTTTAGCAAATTTACCCGACTTATCGACGTCGTAAAGGTTATCCCGTTATATCTGGCTGTATTTGCCGGCATCTTGGGTAGTATGGTGTTTGTCCGCGATGGTGCTAACCTCTGGCTAACCAGACAAACGCCTGTTGTGCAGCAAACGTATAAAGTGATTAGTCAGCATTTTTCTCACCCCACCAACTGGGGTGCAAGGCGCAATCAACGGCAAAACTTAGCACCGTGCCGGTTCAATATTGAAGCGTTGACAGAAAGCAACGTCACCCGACTGCAGCAATGCTACCAGCGCTATGGTAAAGGTATATTGATTCTCGGTGACAGCCATGCAATTGACCTTTATGGTGTTGTCGCCTCGCGCTTCGAGGACGCTTTTCTGGTCGGTATTACCAGTGTTGGTTGTCGGCCACACCGGCCGGATCCGAACTGCCCGTATCAGGATGTCATCGCATTGTTATCGCAAACGCCGCTATTCAAACACATCATTTATGAGCAAGGCGGCTTCTACCTGCTGCAAGACAAACAGGGTGATAAAGGCAGCAGACGAATGTTTAGTGATCTGGCGCTGTCAGAAGCGGTTGACGGCATCACAGTGGCAACTGCAAATGTACATAAGGTACTGAACTACCTGAGTCAACTGAGCACTCTGGCGCCAGTTACCTGGTTTGGCAGTCGGATTGAACCGCATATAACCAACCGGCAACTTCTGCAAAACGGCTGTGACTATAACTTCAGTTTAAGACCAAACCAGCAGCAGCCATTCAATGCGCTGGATGAATACATAAGCGCAGCAGTGTCAGCACACCAAAATATAAAATATATTTCGCAAAATCAGTTGTTCAAATTTGATTTCTCGCAAGATATTCTGACTTGCGATGACAAGTTTTGGGACGATGGCGACCACTTTTCCAGTTCCGGAGAGGAACGCTTTGGCAGACGACTACCTGATAACTTTCTGCTGGTTAACTGACTAAACAACCTATGCTAAAATGGCCACTAACAACAATGTTATATAGCCACATACATGTCAATTTTATTTACACAAACTGTCAAATAATTATAACAATCCGCCACAAGCCAACAGTTAATGGTATGGATCGCTTCTTGCATTGATCAATAACAGGACTATTTATATGACCATGACGTCTAACTCTGTAGGAAACAGAAAAATGCTTAAATCTGTGTTGATTTCATTATTACTTATCTCAGGCGCTACTGCCGCCAGTACTGAAACATGGAACTTTACTACCGGGCAAACTGCTAATGGCGCTAATAAGCTGACTGTGCAATCTTCTGGCGGTAACAGCGCTTTATTGTCTGGTTGGTCATCTAATGCCAGTTCAGCAATGTCGACTGTCAACAACGCCAACCGTGTGCGGCTTGACTCAACCTGGGGGGTGCAACTGTGGAACAGCACAGACGGCAGCTCACCCTCTCATGCAGTTGATAACCTGAATGGCTTTGATTTTATCTTACTTGAATTTCCGCAGCCGGTTGAATTGCTAAGCTTGACTAATACCTGGATGAGCGGTTACAGCTGGGTGTCAGTCGGTGCCTATGCAGCAAACCCGTTTGCCAGTGGGGCGGTTAACTGGCAGCAAGTGGCTAACTCAGCAATTCAAACTGCCAGCTACAAAGACACTGGCACCAATGCGCCCTACATTTTCGCCAACAACAATTCAATTACAGGGCTTGGCATTAAGAATAATTTTGCCAATTATTGGTTAATCGGTGCTTATAACCCGGTGTTTAATGGGGGTAACTTTGCTCTTGGCGATCATATGAAATTCGCCGGCATCACCACCAGAACCGCAGAGCCCGAAACACCAGACCAGGTCGCCGTACCCGAGCCAGGCTCTTTAGCATTGTTTTCGATAGCGCTGCTGGGTCTGCTGTATCGACGCCGTACCTGATGCTATAAAAGGGGCGCCAGCCCCTTTTTTGTATCGACAAAAAACTGCTATTGTTCATTCGTTTTGCAACAATCTTACCGTTTCAGGTAGTGAAGAAATTAGAGGTTGGTCATGTTCTTTCGCGTTTTTCTGGCACTATTGCTGAGTTTTTCATGTGTAGTAAATGCCGATAGCCAATACAACTACGAAAGCGCGTTAAGTCTGTACCAACAGCAAAAATATGACGTCGCCATAATTCATCTGCGTAATGTACTTAAAAACAACCCGGACAACTTGTCTGCACAAATATTGCTGGGAAAAATTCTGCTGCAACAGCAGCATTTTTCACAGGCACTGAATGTGTTCGAAGGCGCCTTAACTGACGGTGCCGATGTGAACCTGCTTAGCGATGAGTTAAGCTACATTTACCTGTTGCAACAGGATGAAACAAAACTACTGCAGCTACCCCGCTACGGTGTATTGAGTAACGCCAAGCGTTTTACCTGGCTGTTAATGACCAGCAATTTGTATCAACAGGCTGATAAACACGCCGAAGCGAGCCAAAGCCTGCATGATGCCGAGCAGCTATTTGCCGACCACACGTCGTTGCTCAATGCCAAAGCCGGGCTCGCAATTAAACTGGGCGACTACGACAGTGCAAGGCATTTGTTGCAGCGTAGCCTCAATCAGACGCCAGACAATGTTGAAGCACTGTTGTTGTCAGGTCATC
This sequence comes from Rheinheimera sp., assembly GCA_041618685.1. Lineage (GTDB taxonomy): Bacteria > Pseudomonadota > Gammaproteobacteria > Enterobacterales > Alteromonadaceae > Alishewanella. The sequence continues at coordinate 7,457 of JBFKFH010000088.1, read as the reverse complement.
TGGCCAGACAACAACAGCATACTGAGCAAGCCGTGAAGTTCTACCAACGTGCTATTGCGATTGAAGCTGATAATCCTTTTGTTTTACGGGCGCTGAGTGCGACCTGGCTAAGCCTGGCAGAACTGCAAAAAGCCAAACCTTTACTGCTAAAATTGCAAGACATGGGATTAAACGACCCTTACCTGCGGTTCAGCCTATTAATGGTCAATGCGGTGCAGCAGAATAAACCTGCAGCGACTAATTTTGCCTCATTGCGTGATGATTTGAGCGCTATGCCGATGGAATATTTCACCGCTGAACCGGCGCAATTATATTTACGTGCAGCATTAAATTATCTGCTGGGTGCCACCGAGCAAGCTATTCAGGATCTGGAAGCCTATCTAAAGCTGAAACCCAGTGACACTAATGCTATATCCCTGCTCGCAGAACATTATTTACAAACCAGGGAACAGAGCATGACACTGCGGTTTCTTGAGAGAAACCAAGACTATATTCAGAATTCAGTACCGTTGCTGGCGCAGTATGTGTTACTGACCATACAAGCGGGTAAACTGCAGTCTGCACAAACCCTGTTAGCCAACATTCGCAGCCGTTTCCCGACAGATGCCACATTGGCGGCATTAAATGCCGATTTAAACCGGCGGTTATATGGTGCGTCGCATGCGCAAAAAGAGCTAAGCACTCAGCAAACACCTGTTTCTGCAGTCATATTGCTGACGCAAGCTTTACTAGCGTTAGACCTTGCCGATTATGTGGGCGCGTCTGAGTATGCCGGCAAGCTAATAGCGCTGGCGCCAGACAATGCTGACTACCTGAATTTATACGCCGGTGTTTTATTGCAAGATCAGAAATTGCAGCTGGCAGCGCAGCAGTTACAGCAGCTGTTTCAAATACAACCAACTCATTTTGCTGGCAGACTAACCCTGGCAAACCTTTATCTGACTCAGCAGCAGTTTGCAGAGGCAGAAACCGTGCTGACAAAGTTGTTAGATGAGCAACCACAACACCAGGCAACTACGGTTTTGCTGGCAGCAGCGGAATTGCAACTAGGAAAAAAACGACAAGCCGAGCAGCGCCTGACCGATTTACTTAACCTGAAATACTACCGTCCAGCCGTAGACGTACTGTTAAATTACTACGAAAAAACCAATGCGTTTGGCAATGCCCGCTATTTATTGCAGCGCGCTTTGCGTCAGGAGTTTTTAGCTAAAGATTTGCTGTTTCGCGAAACAGGTATTTTGATTGCGCTAAAAGACATCGCTCAAGCCAAGGAAAAAATCAAACTTATTCAGGGCTTACCTGATCTCACCAGCGAACATTGGCTCACCCTTGGTAAGCTGCAGCAACAGCTGGGGCTGCAGCAAGATGCACTGCAAAGTCTGGCCACCGCAGTGCAACTGGCACCGGAGCGCCCCCATTACGACTATGAATATATTGCGATGCTTCTTGCTTATAACGAGCTGTCTTTGGCCAATCAGCGCCTCAGCACCTTGAAAAAACGAGCGGATAACAGCGCGGACGTTGATTTACTCAGTGCGGCTTACGCGTCGGCCCGCGGTGATAATGTACAGGCGGTTGCCCTGCTACAAAGCAGTATCAATAAAGATCCAAAGTTCAGACGTGCCTGGGCGAATCTCTATGAACTAGCCAGACAGCCTGCGTTTAATAAAGATTTCGTTGCCATAGCGCAACAGCATCTGGCGCTGACGCCAGACGATGTTTGGCTGCGCCGATTGCTGGCAGAGCATCATATTAATCATCAGGCCTTTGCTGAGGCGAAACAGCACTATCGACAACTGCTGGCCGATGGTCATTTTGCGCAAGACCCCTGGCTGTATAACAATTTAGCTAATACTTTATTAGCTGACGCACCCGAACAGGCGCTAACTTACGCCGAACAAGCCGAGCAACTGCTTTACAACAATCCAACTATTCAGCTGACACACGCCAAGGCGTTACGCGCACTACAGCAACACGATAACGCGTTAAAAGTATTACGCCAGGCGTTTGCCATCGACAGTACTAACGCAGAAATTAATTATCTGTTGGCAGATAGCCTGGTTAAATTAGACCGGGCCGACGAAGCACGTAACATCCTGCGTAATGTCGCGCAGACCTCTGAGACTTATCGAGACGAGGCGTTAACCTTGCTCAAGACAATCGACGCCAGCACTAACTAAAATGCCAGCCTCACAGAGGCTGGCATTACGCTAAAATCCGGGTGGCAGCTACGGGCTAGATACCTACAGGCCGGTAGATACTGCCTGCCTGGGCCGCCAGCCACTGTCCGTTATTATCATACACTAAGATATCGGCAAGGTAGCCTGCTGTCATTTGTACATTAATTCGCATTACCTGGCGAAAACCAGTATTAAAGTCCAGCTGCATTGCCATAGCGCCATGATACATGCCGACACTCCAACTAAAGGTTTCGCCGGTCGTCAGGCTGTAGCCTTCACCATGGCGTTCAAACATCAGATCCTGCAGCTGAAATTTACTCTGCTCCAACTGCATGCTGCTACGGTAGACTGGCATAGTCGCCTGACCTACTATCATTTGCTCATTCAGAGCCAGTGTTGACGAGTATAATACTGAGCCCCAGACATACTCTTCCGTTTCAACTTCCAGTGGCAGAAACTCAAGCAGCTCGCCGTTCAGCTGCACCGGCTGAACCTGATAACCTATTCTGTGACTACGCAAGAACAGATCTCTGCTCACACCGCGGCTGACCTGGCTCAGTTGTTCCACTAATGACGTAACCTTCACATCCAGTGTGCTGATGTTCTCTGCCTTCATAGCCTGCAACTGCTCATCAGTTAAGCCCAGGTCCGGATTATCCACGCTCAGCTGATACAGTGGCATTTGTGTCGTCGTAGCATGGGTCAGTACCGAACCTAACAACATATTCCAACTGCCGGCATAACCAAACTGCTCATCAGCAACCCCGGCACGCGTATCAGCATTGAAGTGGTAGTAACGCATGGCCTCACCGCTTGACCCCTCTGACATCTGGCTCTGCAGGCGAAGCCCCTGCATTAATCGATGCTCTGTTAAGTCCAGCTTACCAGCGCCCTGCAGCGGTAACTTTTCGGCCAGAGTCCACAGCAACACCGGCACTTTTGTAGTGAGCTCATCTTTAAACAACGCAAAGCTATCGCTGTTAGCCACCACTTGAAATACCGAGCTGCTGCCAGCGGGTAAATGGACCGTATTTTGCTCAGCAAATGCGGCCAGCATTATGGCGGCCTCCGCAGCTTCCGCACTGCTTATCTGCATCTCGGCCTGACGCATGGACTCACTATTATCAGGCACGACGCCGTTATTCATCCTGGCAGCCAGTGCCAGTATTGACGTGCTGTAAGGCGTAATTGATGCAGGCGCGGAACTGGGCTTGTTCTGCAATGATGGAATACCCAGCCATAGCTCCATGCCTGCTTTTGACGCGGAGACAGCCCGCATTAGCACAAAGTCATTCTGCGCATCATCATCAAGCTTCAGCGTTAAGCTGTACGCACCATTTGCATCAGCAGTAGTATGAAACAGCTCGTTATTTACCCGTGCTGTGATTTCAGCACCCGCCATTTCTTTTGCCACCAGCGTGCCACCGACTGCTATTTCCTGCCACAGCGGTTCTAGCTGAAAACTGTGCTCGACAGTCTGAATCTCGCCGTCATCGTCAGTTACGCTGATCTGAAACACCGCATGCTCAACTTTTCCGATTGCCGGTACGGTCACAGCCAGTTCTGCTGCAGAGCTTGGTGCATATGCCAATACCGGGCCTGCCGTCTGTATCCAGTCGATATGCGTCACAGTGCCATCCGGGTCCTGTGCGTTAACACGCAGTACTGCAGATGATTTTTCCTGCAACTGTACTTCGTTTACACTGACCAGCGGCAATCTATTGTCCTTCAGTGTAATCTGCATGCTGTCTGTTGCCTTGTTGCCCGCCGCATCTGACACGGTCAGAGACAACACGGCAACGCCATCTGCGGTCACGGCAGGTGCGGTAACCTGGATTTGCCTGGTTGAGGTACTGCTTAGCTGCAACACCGGGCCTGATACCTGCTGCCAGCGATACTGAAAGCCAGGCTGTTCATTCTGTACGGTTGCCGCAACCTGCACTGAGCGGCCTTCTTTCAATTGAATCGCCCCCCCCAAAGAAACACTTATTGCATCCTGACTTGAGGAGCCACCACAGCCAACCAATATTAAAGCAGTGCATGCAATCAACGCCTGCGCAGCGGTTAAACGTTTAATCATTTTGTTGCTCCGGAACATAACATTTATATTTACGCAGGCTGTTGTATTAGCCGACATCATGCGTCACTTTCAACCCAAACCTCTCATCATTCGCAAGCGGCTGGTCTGAGTAAAATTCAGGCTAAAGCTTGCTACGATGGCAAGGTCAACTACTTTCCCATTTGTTCGGCCAGCTGTGTCTCTGCCGCTATCCAATGTCGCAGCATTGGGCTAAGCTCAGCCTCGCCCCGTTCAATACCCAGACGCTGGTCACCTTCGCTGTTTTTTACCCAACCTTTACGGCCCACCATGGCACCTTTTACCATCCCTATGGCGGCAGTCTTGTTTTGATGCATAAATTCAAAACGGAAGTAGTTCCAGCGGTCGTCCCAGCCATTTAGTTGAAAACGGATGCTGTATCGGGCAAAGGGTTTAAGGCCGGTGCGGTAGCTGACTAATGTACCGCCGACCATAGGCCGCCACCCAAGCCGGATCGCCCGCAATAACACGCCTGAACGTAAAAACATTTCCATGATGGCCAGGTCGGCTAACGTCAGATAACGACCGTTGTTAACATGGCCGTTGATATCAATATCATTTGGCAGCACACGCAAACTTACTTCCAGCGCATCGGTAAACTTCATTTTCGGTTTAAACCGATACGTCAACAGCAACCAGAACAGGCGAAGGTATAAATTCATATGGACTCCAAACGCGGCCAGCCACACACCAAGTAAAAACCAGCGCATGCTATCAGCAAAAAAAACAGCTTGTGGTAACCAATTGTAAGATGCAGTTAACTGTGTGATTGGCCCTGACAGCTGTTGCTTTGGGGTAACATAATGATGAATAAATAGCTAAGGTGGGCCGCTCAGACCAGAGGATATCGGTAAGCGGTTAGCGTGACGTTTTAAAAACGACGGTACAGCAGCAGTAATAATTGAGGCGCAAAATGGCAAAATAGAATAGCGGTTAGTAAATTTCCTTGGCCAGCTTTAACATTTGTGAGCTTAGTGTCAGCCCTTGCTGCTTCGCGGCTTGTAAATTAACTCTGAAGCTCAACCGTTTGGGTTCAGTAATAAAACCTATAACCATGCCCTGGCGGAAAATGTATGCATTTTCCGCAATAGTTAATAAGGTTTTGCCGTTGCTGATGGTCGGTATTTCAGCTTTCGCAGCGGTATTTGCGGCTATATAAAGCACATCACAGGTATCGGCCGTTTCGCCTGGCTTTAACATTGATACCTGCGCATCATTGTCGCTGAGAATAACCTGCATCGCATGGAAAACAGCATCGTCGCCCAAAATACAGTACTGTAACCGGTCTGGCTGGCCTTCAGGCCAGGCGGTAAACTGGACAAAACGATAGATTAAGGCGGCCTTTAAGTTCGCATCGTCAGCCATAGTATGGTTTGACGCAGCTACGCAAGGCAGGTACAACATGCACAGCAGAATTGGCCATTTCATTGCTGAAATCTCCAACGAATGGAGAGTTCTGCGCGCCGGCCAGGCTGATAAAATTCATGCGCAGAAGGGCGTGGCGCATCGGTATAGCCTTTATCAGTAAGGTTTTTTATCCCCAGCACAACGTCAAGTTCAGCCCGCGCCTGCCACGCCAGCGAGAAATCATGCCGGACATAACCGGGTAAATCTTGCTCAACACTCTGCCGCTTTGCCGCTGCAACAGTGCGCCAATTAACTTGCCAGCCGTGCCAGGGTAAAGGATGGCTATATATGGCTTTTAACAGTTGCTTAGGCGAGTTAGTCAGGTCTTCGCCACCACGATAATGAGCTTGCTGCAAACTTAGCGCCAGGTTTAACCGGCCGCCAAAATCCCAGGCGTGGTCCAGGCCTGTTTCCAGGCCGTAGCTACGCACCTGTCGGTCGTTAAAAAATTCCATAAACACGCTTTGACCAAACCGGCTGGTAATTAATGTGCTTAGTTGTGAATAGTACAGCGCAGCATAATAAGAAAAATTACTGCTCGGTTGCGCATTCCAAATCAGCTCGGTGGTTTTAACATGCTCTGACTCAGGCACCTCGACGTCAAAATAGCGGTTCGTTTCTGCCTCGTACTCATTTGGCGCACGAAATGCAGTACCATAGCTTAACTTCAGACTTTCAGTGGCTGAAGGTTGCCAGATCCAGGAGATTTTGGGGCTAATTTCCCGCACCTCATCCCCCGAATAGTCGTAGCGAAAACCAGCAACCAATAGCTGGGTTGGCGTAAAACGCCACTCGTCCTGTATATATAATCCCAGCCGTTCATTATCGTTATTGTAACTACTGACGGGGCCCACATTGCTGATACTCAACTCATAGCCTTGCCGGTGATCACGTTGTCCATCTATACCAAACAATAGCTGATGGCCAGTTAACCCCTGATAGCTAAAACGCATATCAGCATTAGTCCATTCGCCTTCAATCGAAAACAGGTAATTCTGATTATTACCGGGGAATAGCTGAAACGGCGTAGCGGTATCAAGCGAGAACTGATTGGTTGATATATTGGTAGAAAAGGTCAGATCCGCACTGAGTTCGGTGCTGTGCTGCAGGGCAATAAAATAATTTTCACTGACGGACTTACTAGTAGAAAACTGATCAACGGTGCCGCCAACAAAGCTTGGTTCATGCCGTATACGCCGCACTGCGGCCGCTTGCAGCTGAAGTTGTTTATAGCGGTAGGTGCCAACAATTTTATTGCTGGCATCGGTATTGTCATGCCGAAATGGCTGTAAAAAGGGCTGCAGCGTCGCATTCGCAATAGGCATATTTTGCTGCTCACTATGGCTTATTGCCAGCCAGGCTTCATGGCCGCTGTCATTACGCAGACCATAACTGGCGCGATACTGTTGACCGTCTTTATTATCTGCGCCTACGGAAAGCTCTACCCCACGCAGCTTATTACTGCGCTTGGTAATGACATTGACCACGCCCAAAAATGCGTTGTTACCGTACAACGTTGAGCCGGCACCTGGGCTGTATTCCACCCTATCAATTAACTCGGTGTCGATATAAAAATCGGCTGCAATCAGACCCGCATCATACAAGTTATTATTCACCCGGGTGCCGTCCACTAAAAACAATATGCGGGAATTATAATCGCCCGGACGACCAATACCCCGCGCCGTTAAATAATCAAATGAGCTATCAGAGCTTGTATAAAGCCCGGGAAAAAAATTCAGGATTTCGGCTAAGGTTTTTAAATTAAAGGTAAG
>JBFKFH010000087.1:0-12316 GCA_041618685.1 Rheinheimera sp. | reverse complement strand
TGCAATCGGGTCGTATAGCGCAATACTACACATCAGCATACCGCTGCCAGACAGTACCAGCATAATGGCATAAAACCATTTGCCAGCCTTGATATGCAGCGCACTGCCTTTACGCGTGACAATTGGTAGCCAGTACAGCAACAGGGCAATGCTGCCCAGGGCAATATGGAAATACAGTAAGGTGGTATGTATAGCTAGCATAAGCCGTCTCCTTGGTTGATTAGCCAAGTTTACAGAGACAACCTATGCCGCGCAGGTGCCAGAAGTCAGCATTTCTTGCCATGACTTCTGGCCTATTGCAGTTATTTGCCAGCCACGCATAATAAGCCAATGAAATTAAAGCTCCCTCTAGCGACTGTTGCCGGCTTACTGACCTGGGCTCTGGTGTTCGCTATTACATTGTATATCCTGCAACAGCTGCCTAGCCCGCAGCCATGGCTGACGGTAACAGCATTATTCTTGCTGTATGGCATCACATTTATGATTCTGACTTTGGATGCCGGGCCGTGCAGTATCGCGGCAATGGGTGGCAAGCTATTGGCGGTGTTACAACTGTGTGCGGCGTTTGGTCTGATAGTTGTGTTGCCGCCGCATCATTTCGATTTTCTGGCTATTTTAACCATTATTTGGGTGTCGTTGTTACCGTCAGTCATGTCGACCGGCAGGGCTATGCTGGTGGCAGTGTTGATTGTCATTATTTGGTTTAGTTTACTGGCTTATCTGCAGCAACGCAGTTATTGGATTTCCGCCTTACTGTATGGCAGCTTCCATTTGTTTGCCGTGTTAATGCAAAGCGCGACACAAGCCGAAACTAATGCCAAGCAGGCCTTAGCAGATAAAAACCGCCAGTTACTGGCAACCCAGCAATTGCTGCAAGCCGCATCAAGGCAAACAGAGCGGACCCGTATCGCCCGTAATCTGCATGATGTCGTAGGCCATCATTTGACGGCTCTGACGATACAGCTGCAGGTAGCCGGGCATATTACCGACGGGGCGGCGAAGCAGCAGATAGATAAATGCCATCAGTTGGCTAAGTTGCTGTTATCCGATGTGCGTGAGGCGGTTAGCACGTTACGCCAATATGCCGATGTGACGCTGCTTGACGCAATACAGCAGCTGATAACCTATTTGCCACCGCAGTTTAAGGTTAGTTTGCACATCGCGCCTGAAATTATGCTACACGATTTGCATCAGGCGCAGCATTTGCTGTGTGTTATTCAAGAAGCAATAAGCAACAGTTTAAAACACAGCGGCGCAACGGAATGGCAAATTGTCGCCTACGTCAGTCAACAAACATTGCAGCTGCAAATCAGTGATAATGGTCAACTGCAGGCACACTGGAAACCCGGCAATGGTATTAGAGGCATGCAGGAGCGTATTGCAGAATGTGGCGGTAATCTGAGCATCGACACGCAGCAGCAGACAATGCAGCTGGCTATCAGTGTGCCGTACACGGAGGGGGACAATGCATAGGGTATTGTTGGTAGACGATCAGAAATTGATCCGCGACGGTATAACCAGCTTGCTGGCATTGTCTGGTAAGGTGCAAGTGGTAGGGGAATGTGCTGATGGTTCAACCGAACTGGCAGCGTGTGACGCGTTACAACCTGATGTGATTCTACTTGATCTGTCGATGCCGGTAATGAACGGCGTGCAGACGCTTGAAGCACTGAAATCAGCCGGTAGCACGATTCCGGTATTGATCTTAACCACCTTTGATGAGCATCAGTTGGTACTTAACAGTATTACGCTTGGTGCGCGCGGCTTTTTACTGAAAGATGTGTCGTTAGAAACCTTAGTCGATGCCATCACTACATTGGCGGCAGGGGGAAGCTGTTTTGCGCCAAATATTACCGAACGTCTGTTGGGTTCTGTGCGCAACAGCAATACAACGTTTACCATGCCGCAAACACCTGAGCCGTTGAGTGATAAAGAGTTAGAGATAATGCAATTAATGGCAGCAGGCTACAGCAACAAAGAAATTGCGGCGGCATTGTATAAATCTGAAGGTACCGTTAAAAACCAATGCTCGGCCATACTCGCCAAGCTTGGGGTGCGCGACCGCACCCGCGCCGTATTGCTGGCATTGGAGTTGGGGCTGATAAACTAACTTTTGTAGCCATTGGGGTTAGCAGACTGCCAGCGCCAGCTGTCACGCACCATATCTTCCAGCGTCTTCTCTGCCTGCCAGCCCAGCAATGTTTGTGCTTTGGTTGGTTCGGCATAGCATATTGCGATATCCCCGGGCCGGCGTGGTGCTATTTGATACGGCACGGCTACCTGATTTATCTCGCTAAAGGCATTAACCATGTCCAGTACGCTGTATCCGGTGCCTGTGCCCAGGTTTATCGCCTCAATACCGGCATGTAATTGCAGATACTGTAATGCTTTCACATGGCCGTAAGCTAAGTCGACCACGTGAATGTAATCCCGCACACCGGTGCCGTCATGGGTGGGGTAGTCAGCACCAAATATGCTAAGTTGATCCCGCTGCCCAACGGCAACCTGCGAAATAAATGGCATCAGATTATTGGGTATGCCATTGGGGTCCTCACCGATTAGCCCACTGTCGTGCGCACCCACAGGGTTAAAATATCGCAGTAAAGTGATGCCCCAGTCGGGGTCGGCTTTAACTAAATCTTCCAGTATATGCTCAATCATCAGCTTACTTTGGCCATAAGGGTTCGTCGCTGAACGTGGTGCAGTTTCCGGAATGGGCACCTGCTTGGCATCGCCGTATACGGTGGCAGAAGAGCTAAACACCAGTTTTTTTACATTGCACTGGGCCATCACGCGGCATAACGTGATAGTGCCGGCAACATTGTTGTCGTAATAGTGCAGTGGTATCTGCGTCGACTCGCCAACTGCTTTTAAGCCGGCAAAATGTACAACAGCGGTAATATCATAGCTGTTAAAAACTTCGCGCAACGCCTGTTCATCGCGAATATCACCATTAACACTAATTATCTGCTGCCCGGTTATTTGCTCAACACGTTGTAGTGCCGCATCAGAGCTGTTACTGAAATTATCAAAGCTAACCACTTTCTGGCCGTTTTTTAGCAGTGCCAGTGCAGTATGACTGCCAATGTAACCGGCACCGCCGGTGAGTAAAATATGACTCATGTCACTCTCCTTGTCGTCAAAATTTACGGCAGTACTTTTTTAAACGGTTTCACGGTAGAACGGGCATAAACACCCGCTGCCAGATAGGGATCTGCATTGGCCCAGCTTTGCGCCTCTGCCAGTGAAGCGAATTCGGCTACAACCAGAGAACCGGTGAAGCCTGCGGTACCGGGATCCAGGCTGTCGATAGCTGGCAGAGGGCCGGCCAGTAACAAACGACCGGCCTGTTGTAACTGCTCTAACCGCGCCAGGTGCGCCGGGCGCGTGGCTATACGTTGCGCCAAACTGTCTTTAACATCTTCGGAATAAATCATATAAAACATGGCGGGAGTCCTTCTCTGGCACGGATAATTGCTGGGCGCACCTTAGCAGAATCTTACTGTTGTTCCAATGAGTTTGCACGCATCGGAGCAGTACAGGCTAGGATTTGCCGCAACAGCCTGTTAGCATGCAGAGCGCTATAACAATAACTGAGTACAGCTCAGACATTCTAATAAGAAAAATTCAGGGAGTCCGCGTAGCAATGAAACGTGAACAATTCAGTTCAAGCCTTGGCTTTGTGCTGGCAGCCGCCGGCTCAGCAGTAGGTATCGGTAATCTGGTCGCCTTTCCGGTTATGGCCAGCAAAAACGGCGGTGCCGCTTTTTTGATTATGTATGCCTTTTTCGTGTTCTTCATATGTCTGCCGGTAATGCTGGCTGAAATGAGTTTAGGCCGGCATACCCGGCAAAACCCGTTAGGGGCATATAGCGAAATAGGCCAAAATCGTGCTTGGCGTAGTGTCGGCTGGATGTCGGTGGTGACGCCTTTTATGATCGGTGTGTTTTATCTGGTGATCACGGTGTGGATTTTCGGTTATCTGGGCAAGTCGGTGCTGGGGCAATTAACCGAATTGGCCGGCCCGCAAAGCTTTGGTAATTTTATTAATAGCAATGAGCTGTTTGTTTACATGGCTGTCGTAGTTGGCCTGACGTTCTTAATATTGCAAGGTGGTGTTAAGCAGGGCATAGAGAAAGCGGCCCGGGTGTTAATGCCTATGCTGTTTATTATGCTTATCGTGCTGGTTATTTACGTTATGACGCTGGACAACGCAATGTTAGGCGTCAGGTTTTTCCTGATACCTGAGTTTGATAAGCTGACCGGGAAAGTGTTAAACGGCGCCCTGGCACAGGCATTCTTCTCGCTGTCACTGGCGATGGGTATTCTTATCACGTATGGCTCTTACATTCAGAAAAATAACAATATCGTGCATGCCGGTAAAATGGTTGCGGGTCTGTCTGTGCTGGTGGCGTGCTGCTCGGGTTTATTAATTTTACCTGCAGTGTTTTCGTTTAACCCGGATATTCAGCTAAGCACACTGTCTGAATCCAGCATCAGTATGATCTTTACCTTTTTACCAAAAATATTTTTAGCGATGCAGGCAGATATTGGCTATTTCGGCGCGTCTTTTATTGCTAGCTTCTTCTTTTTACTGGTGTTTTTTGCAGCATTAACCTCGCTAGTTTCTATTATTGAAGTACCCGTTGCCAGTTTAATGGATGGTAAAGGCGTCAGCCGCCGAGCGGCTTTATTTACGCTGGGCAGTGGCATGATAGTGCTCGCCATTATTTGCGCATTGTCATTTGGCCGAGTAGAGCTGTTTAGCAACCTGTTAAACTATGGCGGTGTCAGCAAATCATTCTTTGACCTGGTGTACGACATTTTCTATGAAACCATTTTGCCGTTAAACGGTTTGCTGCTGTGTTTATTTGTCATTTATCGTTGGAAGAAGCACAATTTTGATGCGGAAATTAGCCAGGGGAACGATTCATTCGCCGGCTCACTGCTGCAAAAATATGTGAACTTCTCATTGGGTACTTTTATTCCACTGATCCTGGCGGTAATTTTTATCAACACCGTATCGACCATCTTCCTCGGTAAAAATCTGCTGTTCTAAGCTGGAACTAATAAAAAAGGCCGCGAATTCGCGGCCTTTTTTAGTGTAACAATAAGCTTATTTCTGCAGTTTCTGCTGCATTGCGGCAACGACCGCCGGAATGTCGAGCATTTCCTTCTCACCGCTACGGCGGTTTTTGTATTCTACCTGCTGGTTGTCCAGGTTGCGCTCACCAATGACGATACTGTGCGGAATACCCATCAATTCCATATCAGCAAACATCACGCCAGGACGCTCTTTGCGGTCATCAAACAGCACCTCAAAACCGGCAGCTGTCAGTTCGTTGTACAAACGCACGGTGGCCTCTTCAATACGCACTGATTTATGCATATTCATTGGTATCAATGCGATTTGGAACGGTGCAATAGCATCGGGCCAGATAATACCGTACTCATCGTTGTTCTGCTCAATAGCGGCTGCAATGATGCGTGATACGCCAACACCATAGCAGCCCATTGTCATGATCTGGTGCTTACCTTCCTCGTTTAGCACACCGGCTTTGAGTGCCTGTGAGTATTTATCGCCTAACTGGAAGATATGGCCTACTTCAATACCGCGTTTAATCACTAATTTACCGTTGCCACACGGGCTGGCGTCGCCTTCAACAATGTTACGTAAGTCAGCAACAGTGTAACCGCTGATATCACGATCCCAGTTTACGCCGGTTAGGTGATAGCCGTCTTTATTGGCGCCGCAAATAAAATCAGCCAAGTGCGCGGCACTGCGGTCAACGATCACCGGCAGCTTGATACCAACCGGCCCAAGAGAGCCGGGGCCAGCACCTGTAGCGGCACGAATTTCTTCCTCTGACGCAAATACCAGCGGGCTGGCGACTTGCGGCAGTTTCTCTGCTTTAATTTCGTTTAATTCGTGATCGCCACGTAGCACCAAAGCGATCAGTGTTTGCGGTGCTTTGTCATCGGTTTTGCGGGCATACACAATCAGCGTTTTACTTACCTTTGAGATATCCTGTTGCAGTAGTGCTGCCACATCGGCGACGGTTTTCGCCCCTGGGGTAGCTACTTCAGCTAGCTGTTGTGATGCTGTGGCGCGCTCACCTGCTGGCGCTAATGCTTCGGCCATTTCTATGTTAGCTGCGTAGTCACTGCTATCAGAAAAGGCAATAGCGTCTTCACCAGAGGCTGCCAGCACATGAAACTCATGCGACATACTGCCACCAATGGCACCGGTATCGGCCAGTACCGGACGGAAATCCAGCCCCAGGCGGGTGAAAATATTGCAATATGCCTGATACATCGCATCATAAGTGTGTTGCAGACTTTCTTGCGATAAATGAAACGAGTACGCATCTTTCATCAGGAATTCACGGGCGCGCATTACACCAAAGCGCGGCCGGCGCTCATCACGAAATTTAGTTTGTATCTGGTACAGGCTTAGCGGCAGCTGCTTATAGCTGGTAATTTCGCGACGGACTAAATCTGTAATCACTTCTTCATGTGTCGGACCGAGCACAAAATCGCGCGCGTGACGGTCTTTAAATCGCAGCAATTCAGCATCCATTTGTTCCCAGCGGCCGGATTCCTGCCACAGTTCGGCCGGTTGTACCATTGGCATGAGCACCTCAATGGCACCGGCTTTATTCATCTCTTCTCGTACGATGTGCTCAACTTTGCGCAATACCCGTACGCCAGTGGGCAAATAAGTATACATGCCGGACGCAACCCGGCGGATCATGCCGGCGCGCAACATTAATTTGTGGCTGATCACTTCGGCATCGGCCGGTGTTTCTTTTACTGTTGATAGTAAGTACTGACTGCTGCGCATGGTGTTCTCATATTCGTGCTGAAAAATTGCCGCCATTCTAGCAAGGCGGCAGGGGCAATTCTATTGGAGTTTTATCTGGTGTTTGATTAGTTTAGGGCTCACCTGCTGTCCCGCAGTCATACCACCTATGGAGTATATCTCGCCGTCAACTTTGACCAGACCACGTAAATCCATTACGGGCGTTGTATCTGCGGCGGATAACCAGCGCTGCTCAGCGGGGGAATATACCCAGACTTTAGCATCAGGCTCTGAAGCGTCGCCGTTGTAACCAATACCGTTGTAGTTATACGGGTTAGTACTGCCACCTATGAAAACCATCACGTCCTTACCATTCACACTGGTGTCGATACCAGCCATCCGGTAGCGGGCTTGGCCGGTGGGATGTGCAACAATACGCCAGTCAATATTATTGGCATTACTGCCAACGGTGCCCAGATAACAGGCTGGTTCACTTTGATACGAGCGCTTTTTATCTGTGTAGTGCTGCAGTGCAACGCCATCACAAACCAACATCTTGTTGTCTACCATAGCGCCTGCCAACCCAAATACCGGTTTGCCCGGGAATGGTGTGGCTTGTGACCAGCGCTGGGTATAATTATCAAACAGCTGCACCACATTGACATTACCATGGTCACTCCAGCCGCTGATCAGGTAGATATATCTATTCTGGTAAGTCAGCGCTACAGCATCATCCACCGGCACCGGCATATCATTGAGTTTGGTATAACGCTTGGTCACCGGATCAAAGCGGTAGCTGTCTTGTGCTGTTTGCTCTGTACCGTCTGCATTTATTGTAAAACCACCAAAAATAAAAAAGTTATTATTCAACGTGACTGCGCTGGCGGCAACGCGGCCATTCAGGCGTTGTTGACTAGGTACCGCAGGCATGTCGTGCCAGCCGAACTCGCCCAACGTGTGCATCCAGACTCTATTGTGAATATCGCTGTATTGTTTGCCATGGGCGATACCCATAAAACTGGCAATGTAGGTTTTGCCCCGAATAGATGTGCTGGCGACCGCATTATTGCTTACCGGTTCGGGCAAATCGGGTAGGGTAGCGGCGGATACGGCAACACAGGTTGCTACAACGGCCAGACTACTCAGGTAGCTGATTGATTTCAGTAACATGGTTATGCTCTCCGTTCACGGTCCATTTTATATTGTAGTTGTAAAGCGTCATGCCATAGCTTTGTTCACCATTGCGCTGTTTTTTGTAAGACGGGCGTGGGTCTTGTTTTAGCACCTGCTCGATAAACAGCTGTAAATCTGGGTATTGTGTCTGCTGTTGGCAGAATTCGCTCGCTACTGCGGAAAAACTTACGGTCATCGCCGTGTGCGGTGCCGCATCAGCAAAACCACCAGCGGCATCTGGCAGCGCATCTGAATAAGGCAAATAGGGCTTGATATCGACGATGGGGGTACCATCGAGTAAATCAATACCACTGAGCTTTAGCATCAACTTACCATGTTTACGTTCAATACCTTCCAGTTTTACTACGGATAAGCCTATTGGATTAGGTCGGAAGGTAGCGCGGGTTGCGAATACACCTTTACGGGCATTACCACCTAGCCTGGGGGGGCGCACCATCGGCGACCAGCCTTTGTCAGCAGTTTGATGAAACACAAACAGTAGCCATAAGTGACTGAAACTCTCTATACCGCGCAAAATCGCTTCGTCACTGTAGTCAGCTTCCAGCACCAGATAACCGGTAGCTTGCGGAATAAGACCAGGCTGGCGTGGTATAGCAAACTTTTGTTTATAGGGCGATTGAATGTAGCCCACTACATTAAACTGATAAGACGCCATAAGCTCCCGGGCTGAACGTGGATAAAACGGACCATGCGGTATTATGCGGTTTTTTGTCAAAACAACAAGTTAAGCAAAAGACGTCTAAATGTCTTTGACGCTACAGGTCAAAGTGCGGTAAAACAGGTTTTTTCCAAAAAACGACAGATATCGCTATGGAACGCAAAATTTTACTGACTGAATGTCCTGATTCAAAAGGCCTGATCGCACAAATAACCAATATCTGCTACAAGCATCAACTGAATATTATTCGTAATACCGAGTATGTTGATCCGGTTAGCGGCCAATTCTATATGCGCACAGAACTGGAAGGCGTGTTTAATGATGCCACCTTACTGTTTGACCTCGACCGGGCGTTACCACCAGGTTCTGAACGCAGCCTGGTAAGCCAACGCGCTAAGCGGGTAGTCGTGCTGGTAACCAAAGAGGCGCACTGCCTCGGCGATATTCTTATGAAGGTGTTTGACGGTTCGCTGGCGCTTGAAATAGCAGCCGTGGTGGGAAATTATCCGCAGCTGGAGCAATTAGCCGCCCGGTTTGATTTACCTTATCATTATGTCAGCCATCAGGGGCTTACCCGTACTGAGCATGAGGCGGCTTTACTTCAGGTAATCAAGCCTTATCAACCGGAATATCTGGTGCTGGCGAAATTTATGCGCATTCTTACACCGGCATTTGTTGCACAGTATCCAAATAAAATTGTTAATATTCATCATAGCTTTTTACCCGCTTTTATTGGTGCTAACCCGTATCAGCAAGCGTTTGAGCGTGGCGTAAAAATTATTGGCGCGACCGCACATTTTGTAAATGACGATTTGGACGAAGGGCCTATTATTCAACAGATGGTGGCACCGGTAGATCATAACTTTAGTGCCGAAGATATGGCCCGAGCCGGACGTGATGTTGAGAAGTCTGCGCTAAGTAAGGCGTTGCAACTGATTGTGGAAGACCGGGTTTTTGTGCACGGTAACAAGACCGTATTGTTGTAACGGCGGTTTTACTTTTGCCGGCATTTCTTCAATACTTGGTGCACCGTATTATACCGAAGCCCAAACAAATGATTAGTCGTATAGTGCTTAGTATCAGCTTGTTATTTAGCGCAGCTGCACTTGCTGCAGAACCTGACAGCTTGCACCCTAAACTGGAGCCGTTGCGGCCTTACCTTCACCAGCATTGGCAAGGTGAGTTGACGCAACCTGGTGCAGATAAAACGGTCATAGATCGCGCTTACTGGAGCCGGGCATTGAATGGCCAGGCAATTAAAACTGTACATTCGATTAATGATGGGGCTTACGGTGGCGAATCATTTATTTTCTGGGACGAGGCCAAGCAGAGTCTGGCGTATTATTACTTTACTACCGGTGGTTTTTACACTCATGGCACCATGCAGTTTGATCCTGCCATCGGGCAGATTATTGCGGTTGAAAAAGTAGAAAATAACCAAAATGGTATCGCAGAAGTTAAGTCGTATAGCCGTATTATGCCGGATGGCACTATGCAGGTGAAATCCAGCTACCTGCAAAATGGCAACTGGGTTGATGGCCACAGCGCAACCTATCACAAGGTTGCGCAGCAGCAAATCATCTTTAAATAGCTATTTTTCGTCGCCGCCAGCGTCAGTTAAATCCAGCGTGTAAATATCATCAATCTTATCAGCGCAGGAGTGGCTAACGCGTAAATCTTTTACTCTGCCATTACGTAGACTGTAAACCCAGCCATGAATTGCCAATGGCTGGCCGCGTTCCCACGCCTCTTGCACAAAGCTGGTATGACACAGGTTACGCACCTGTTCCATGACGTTAAGTTCGATTAGCCGGTTTAACCGCTCGTTTTCATCGGCGATCAGGTCAACTTCTTCCCGATGCATAGCATATACATCTTTGACATTACGCAGCCAGTTATCGACAAAACCAACGCGCTGCTTGGTCATCGCTGCTTTCACACCACCACAGCCATAGTGACCCACAACTAAGATGTGTTTTACCTTTAAAATATCGATCGCATATTGCAGAACAGACAAGCAGTTCATATCGGCATGCACAACCAGATTTGCGACATTACGATGTACAAATAACTCACCTGGCAGTAAGCCGACAATTTCATTCGCCGGTACGCGGCTGTCAGAACACCCTATCCATAAATACTCAGGCGCCTGCTGCTCCGACAATTGCCGGAAAAATCCCGGCTGTTCTTGTTCTATGCGGTCAGCCCAATTTTTATTGTTAATAAACAGTTGCTTGAAATTTGGCATATTTCTACCCTGAACCGAAAAAATCGCGACAAGATAGCCGATCTTACCTGCTTATAGAGCACCGACCAGCTACCACAGCCACACTTTGGCAAAAACTTACCATGCCGACTAAGTTAGCGCCAGCCGCATTTTTTAAGGTTATACTGAACCCCTTATTGTTTTAACAGCGGTTTTCCAGGAAGAGACAAAATGATACCTGTGATTTTGTCAGGTGGGTCTGGTACCAGACTATGGCCTTTATCCCGAGCAACCAGGCCGAAGCAGTTTTTTGCGCTGCTGGATAACCACAGTTTGTTGCAAAATACCCTGTTGCGTTTAGATGGCTTGCCGGGTCTGCAACCGCCCGTGGTGATTTGTAATGAAGCACACCGTTTTTTGGTTGCGGAGCAACTACGCGAATTGTCGATGCCAATGCCGGGAATTATTCTTGAGCCGGTTGGCCGCAATACCGCACCTGCGATAGCCGTGGCAGCGTTGCAAGCCGTTGCCGCCGGCGATGACCCGCTATTGTTGGTACTGCCGTCCGATCATGTAATTACCGATATTAGTGCATTTCAGCGCTCGATAACCCTAGCACTGCCGGCGGCAGAACAAGGTAAGTTAGTCACATTTGGCGTGGTGCCAACTCATGCGCATACAGGTTACGGCTATATTCGCTGCGCGGACACCCCGGGCAACAAACATCAGGTTGCCGCTGTGGAGCAGTTTTGTGAAAAGCCGGAATTGGCCAGAGCAGAACAATATGTCAGCTCAGGTATGTATTTCTGGAACAGCGGCATGTTTTTATTCAAAGCCAGTAGCTATCTGAGTGAATTAGAGCAATTTTCGTCGGGTATTGTCACCGCAGCAAAGCAATCATTACATAATGCCGCTACCGATTTAGATTTTATCCGCCTGGATGAAGCATCTTTTAGTGCCTGCCCGGCTGATTCGATAGATTACGCTGTCATGGAGAAGTCTGCTAATGCGGTGATGGTGCCGTTGGCTGCCGGTTGGAGTGATATCGGCAGCTGGGATGCATTGTGGCAGGTAGCGGCAAAAGATCCGCAGGGCAACGCTTACCGCGGTGACGCACTACTGCAGCAATGCCGCGACAGTTACGTTCATGCGACAGAGCGGCTGGTAACGGTAGTAGGCTTGGATGATGTCGTCGTGGTAGAAACAAAAGATGCGGTGTTAGTCGCTGCTAAGCAGGCGCTACAGGATGTTAAACATGTAGTGGACAAGCTGCAAAAAGCCGGCCGGACAGAGACAGAATTACATCGCGAAGTGCTGCGGCCCTGGGGCAAATATAATTTGGTAAATACCGGCAGCCGTTATCAGGTAAAACATATATCGGTAAAACCCGGCGCGAAAATGTCAGTGCAACGGCATCATCACCGGGCTGAACATTGGGTAGTTGTCAGTGGTACCG
>JBFKFH010000086.1:0-12369 GCA_041618685.1 Rheinheimera sp. | reverse complement strand
GTATGGCCGGCGGCAATTGCCCGGGTTGAAGAAGAAGTCGCTGATATGCAGGCGCTGGCGAAGCAGCAAGGTGATGATATTACCATCGAAGCCTGGGATTATCGCTTCTATGCCGAAAAGGTACGCAAAGCTAAATATGATCTGAACTCTGATGAAATTAAACAATATCTGCAACTGGATAAACTGCGCGAAGCGATGTTTTATGTTGCTGGCCGCTTGTTCGATTTTAACTTTACGCCCGTAGCCGAAGGGACTGTGCCGGTATTTCATCCGGATGTAAAAGTATGGGAAGTGACAAACAAAACCAGCGGCAAGCATATTGGTCTGTGGTATCTGGATCCGTTTGCGCGGCAGGGCAAGCGCTCAGGCGCCTGGGCAACCAGCTACCGCGGTTATAGCAGCTATGACGGCGAGAAAAATGTACTGTCCTCGAATAACTCTAACTTTATCAAGGCGGCCCCGGGCGAAGCTGTACTGATTTCCTGGGATGACGCTGAGACCTATTTCCATGAGTTTGGCCATGCTTTACATGCATTGTCATCTAAGGTTACGTATCCTACGTTAAACGGCGGGGTACGAGATTACACTGAGTTCCAGTCACAACTACTGGAGCGTTGGTTATTAACCGATGAGGTTATTAGTCAGTTTTTGGTACATCATGAAACCGGCGCACCTATGCCGGCCGAGCTGGTAGCAAAAATTAACAAAGCTGCCACGTTTAATGAAGGCTTTAAAACCACTGAGTATCTGGCATCCGCTATTATTGATCTGAAATTACATATGCTGAATGATCCAACAGGGATAGATCCGGACGCGTTCGAACGCGATACACTTACCAGCATGGGCATGCCAACTCAGGTCGTTATGCGCCACCGCACGCCACAATTTGGCCACGTATTCTCCGGTGAGGGCTATGCCGCGGCTTATTATGGCTACATGTGGGCGGAAGTGCTGACCTCTGATGCCGCTGAAGCGTTTGCTGAAGCTGAGGGTGGTTTTTATGACAAAGACGTCGCCGCTAAACTGGTCAAGCATTTGTTCAGTGTGCGCAACGCGGTTGACCCGGCTGAAGCTTATCGCGCCTTCCGTGGCCGCGATGCGAGAATTGATGCTTTAATGCGTGACCGGGGTTTCCCGCTGCCAGAGCCACAGTAACGGCAAGAAAAAAGGGCACCGCGGTGCCCTTTTTTAATCTGTACAGTTTAAGCTAAACCGACGTATACGTTTTGTACATCGTCATCAGCGTCAATGGCATCAAGAAAGGCTTCAACTTCGGCCCGTTCTGTATCATTCAGGCTAACAGGATTGTTGGCACGATAAACCAGCTTGGCAGTAAGTACCTTAAAACCAAATTCAGGAAGTGCTTTAGACACCATATCCAAATCTGTCGCTTCGGTTAAAAACACCATTTCACCATCATCACCCGCTTCGAAATCCTGGGCGCCGGCTTCAATTGCAGCAAGTTCAGCATCAGCGTCAGCTTCTGCTGCTTCGGCTTCAATCTGACCCAGGTGTTTAAAATCCCATGAAACTGCACCAGAGGTTGCCAATTGCCCCTTGCGAAATAGCTGGCGGATACTCATAGCACTGCGATTTTTGTTGTCAGTTAAGCACTCAACAATGACAGGTACCTGATGCGGTGCAAAGCCTTCATAGACGACCGTTTCGTAGTTTGCCGGGCCATCCAGTAAACCGGCACCTTTTTTAATCGCACGCTCCAGCGTATCTTTGGGCATAGAGGCTTTTTTTGCCGCTTCAATAGCAGATCGCAGCTTGGCATTCATATCCGGATCAGCGCCGTTTCGTGCGGCAACGGCAATTTCTTTTGCCAGCTTGGTAAAAATGCGGCCTTTGGCATTGGCGGCATCCATTTTATGTTTGGCTTTCCATTGTGCGCCCATTATTGCGCTCCTGTATTTTGGCTATCTAAACTAACAGGGCGCTAGTCTAGCCAATAGCAGGCTTTTAACGCAACTGCAGGCCGCATATTTATGTCAGGCAGCTGGGCTAGGTTTCCAGTTGCAGCTGCTGCACATGTTGTTGCAGCTGGGGATAAAACAGCAGAAAGCTTTGTTCAAGCTCGGCATATCTGGGCTGAATTTCACTGATGATACCAGCAAACTGATTGTTAAAACGGATCCGTTTTGCGATGCAATCCAGTGCTATACCCAGTTGTGGCAGTTGTTGGTATGTAGCAAACCAGTCATGTGTGCGCACACTGCGCATTGTCATCGCCATAGTTTCGGGCATCAGATATTCCGCATTTGCCAGCTCGGTATACAGGTTCCGTTTGTAGTGGACAAACGATTGTGGATAAAACCGTTGCCAGTGCCGAATCAAAAAATGGTCAAATAATACGTCTAAAGCGATACCGGCGAAGCGGCGACGCTGAACAGAAAAATAGTGTTTGGCTTGCAGCACAGCGGGATGCTGATCGGTAAAACGGTCAACTGCACGGTGATTGGCCAGTCCTGCCAGGATTGGAACCGGAAGCTGTTCCAGCTGTACACCTTTGCAGAAGTCTCCTAACAGATTACCAACCAAAGAGTAAGGATTCGGTTTTGCCAGCGCAGTATGCGCAAGATAGTTCATTGATGCTCTCCAATCAGGCCGCTTGCGGCTGGTTCTGGCAAATATCATATTTTTGTCAACTATTACTAAGCGAGTTAGCTGGTGAAATCAATAACATCCTCCTAGTATGGTAAATGCAGTTTTGCAGCGTAAGGAGTGAATGATGTCAGTGAACAATATTAATAATAACAATGCGGCACAGGTTCAGTTATATGCGCAGGAAAAAAACACTCAACCTGTCGCTGCGCTGAAAGAAAAAGTGGCGCCTGTGTCTCAGCAGGCAAACAGCAGTGACTCGGTGCAAATTAGTGAAAAAGCCCGGCAGTTGTTTGCAAATGCATCATCGATTACCACACTGGGCAACGGTGAAGGCATTGAACCGCCAAAAACGATTACAGGTAACGGTGAGGGTATCGAGCCACCGGTAACTCTGGGCAATGGTGAAGGCATCGAACCACCCAAAACCATTTCAGGCAATGGCGAAGGCATCGAACCACCGGTAACTTTAGGTAATGGCGAAGGCATCGAGCCGCCAAAAATCTGAACGAATTAACGATTGAGAGGCTGTTATGGAATGGCTCAGTTTTGAATCATGGTTATTTGATCTCGGTAAGGTGGTATTTATCGCCTACTTTATGCTGTTTGTGTTTTCAGTTGCGGTAGAACGTAAAGTTTCCTCTTTAGTTATTTCGTTAATGGTGTTGGCAGTTGCTAATGGCGCGATGACAGCACTGACACCTATGCTTTATCAAATGGCCAGCTTGCCAGGGCTGCTATATAAGTTTGCCTGGTACGCAGTGTTTGTATGTATCGACGGCGTAGCCATTTTTCTGCTGTATAAATTTCACCGGTTGTTACGGCAAAGTGTTGGCCTTATCGCCAGTGTTATTGGCGTTGCCTTTTTGGCATTGGCTTCAATTCAGTCGCTCAGATTTGTTGATCGCTTTGTTACTAATACGGATGTATTTCAATTTGCCTATCAGTATGGTATTCCGATGATTAACGTTTTCTTAGTGCCGGTGATAGTTATATTGTGGATTATGCATGCGAAAGCAGAACGTAAATATTCAGCGGCGGTATTAGGATGATTTGGTTACTCACTGCAGTGTTGTTACTCATTAATGTGTTTGCGTTTACAGCGTTTCGCAAGCTCTTACTGCTGCGCTCAATCAGCCAGATACAGGCAGAGGTTGAACTTGAGATGCATAGCAGGGCGCATCAGCTCTTGGCGCGCCGTGATCAGCTGGAAGTTGGCTTGTTAAAAGACCGTGCCGCAGCGGCCGACGAGCAGTGGAAAGGCGACTTGGCCGAATACATGGAAGAGTATGAGCAAGAGGCTATATTTCGAGCTAAAGATCGTTTGAAGCAGGTGTAAATGGGCTAATACTGCAACTTGAAAAGCAGTTCGGCTAGATCCGGTTGCCAGATGTATTGTAGCGCTACCCGATTATTTTTCACGAGAACACCTTCGTTTAGCAAACACTGGCGTTGCTGCTGCGCGCTGTCGGTATCCGCTGCAAAAGCCAGCCTTCTGTCGCTACGCAGCACTCTATACCAGGGCACGGCCAGCTCAGCCGGTGCATAACCCAAAGCTTTGCCAACCAAGCGGGCCCGGCCTGGCAGCCCCGCCAAATCGGCAATCTGGCCGTAGCTGGCTACCTTACCAGCCGGTATTTGCAGCACGGTATGCCAGATCCGCTGATAGTTATCTTTGCCCAGATAGTTATCTTTACCCATTGCCAATCCTTGTTATTGCGGCTGTTAAATGGCCTGCCGCTGCACTATTGTTTTGCCCACGGGCGCCAGCGACAACACTGCAAGTTTAAGATGCTGGATGCCAAACGGGATACCAATAATGCTGATGAAGCAGACTATGGCATGCCCCAGATGTCCCAGAGCCAGCCAGATCCCAAAGCATAAAAACCAGATGATATTTCCCAGGGTACCTAAAATACCGGTTCCGACATCATCATACCGGTTGATATAGCGGCGATTAACGGCATCCTGACCAAAAGGCCAGAACGCCATTTCGCCGATGACAAAACAACTACGGCCAAACGGGATACCAATAATACTGATAAAACAGACTAAACCGGCCAGCCACCATAATAGCCCCATCACGAAACCGCCCAGCACAAACCACAGTATATTAAACAACAGTCTGATAATACTCATAATAGTGTCCTTTTATTTGATATTTATCAGTGTAAGCAGAAATTGCGCCAATATTAATTCTATTAAAAACAATGCTTTAATTTTAAATTGGTAGTGTCTTATGGTGATTTATGCTAATTAATGGCAAGAATGGCTAAGCCCTGGCAGGAGTTTCGTAGTGCAATTACAGCATATTAACGCCGTGATTTTCGATTTAGATGGCACCTTGGTCGACTCGGCACTGAATTTTAATGCTATCTGCGACGATATAGGTTGGCCTCATGGTACAGCACTATTAGAGCAGCTAGCGCAGCTGGCTGATGTAGCTGAACGCACGCGGGTAGAATCTATTATTCGTCAGCATGAGCTTAATGGTGCAAGGCAAGCATGCTGGATGCCGGGGGCAGAACAATGCTTGCAGCAACTGGTGCAAGCCAATATTCCGCTGGCGTTGCTGACACGTAATATGCGTGAGGCCACTGAGCTTACCATCGCCCGGTTGAACATTCCTATCCAGCGGGTTTTAACACGGGAGGATTGCGCCGCGAAGCCTGATCCCGAGGGCTTGTTACGGTTTGCGGCAGAACTACAGTTACCATTAGCGGAGATAATCTATGTTGGGGATTATATTTTTGATCTGCAAACCGCGGCAAATGCCGGCATGCCATCTTGTTTGTATCTTAATGCCGGCAATCAGCGTTTTGCTGCCCAGGCTAACTGGGTGTTTGAGCATTTTGACGAACTTAGCGCAGCACTGCGGCGCTGAACAAAGGGTTGCGACAGCCGCACGCGGCTTTTGCTTTCTAAGCGGGTAATACGCTAGGATGTTGCTAATTTCATCAGTGTTAGTTGGCTTAAGCTAGGGATAACATCAGTGTTAAAGCGGTTAAAAAGCGATTTTTATCTGGCGATGTTAACATTAGTCGGCAGTTTGATTGTGTTATGCGTGACGCCGTATGCTATTTATCGTTTATATAGCGGCAATTACGTTGTCGGCATTGCTGATCTGATCATCATTGCCTGTTCAATTGCGGCTGTGCGTATGGCATGGCGTACCGGTGATACCGTGAAACCGGGCTTGTTTATGGCAGTGGTGTTTTGTGCCGGTGCATTTTTGGTCTGTGTGAATCTGGGCGTTGATGGGCTGTTCTGGGTTTATCCGTTTCTGGTGTTTATCTTTTTCCTCGTGTCACCCATCAGGGCCTTTTTGCTGTTGCTGCTGCTGATAACCGCATTGTTTGTGGTTGGCTACCTGTATCCGGGCAAGGTGTTTGCCAGTGCATTCCAGATGCTGGCATTTTTAGTTACTACATCGGTAACCAGTACCTTTGCGTTTATATTTGCGTACCGAGCCCAGATCCAGCGACGTGAATTAAAGCGATTAGCCACCACTGATAGCTTAACCGGCGCATCAAACCGGCGAACCTTGAATGATAAGCTGGCATTGGCGATTTATGAGTTTAACAAGATAGGCCGGCAGTATGGGTTAATCTTGCTGGATCTGGATCATTTTAAGCAGGTGAACGATGAACATGGGCATAAAGTCGGCGATCAGGTGCTGATTGAACTGGTACCGGTGTTGCAATCTATGTTACGGCAGAATGATCAGGTGTTTCGCTTTGGTGGCGAGGAGTTTGTCGTGTTGGTGGCAGATATCCGGCAAATCGATTTAGACAAACTGGCCGAAAAGTTACGCGCTGGCGTAGAGCGTAAGCTAGCTTTGCCCGACGGCAGTCATGTTACTACCTCTATTGGAGTGGCACTGTTGCGCGCAGAAGAGGACTGGGAAGCCTGGCTGCACCGGGCGGATATGGCGCTGTACCAGGCAAAAAATCAGGGACGTAATCAGGTAGTAAGCGGCTAGTGACAGCCGCTTTCCTCATCTAAATATGGCAACAGTATTGGTGCCATACTATTCATTACCTGCAGTGGTAGCGCAGAGGTAAAACTAAACTGTGCTGCATCAGCGTCTGGCACATAGGCAGTTAACACACCGAAATGTTGATAACCCAGATAAAATGCGAAGGTTGCGGTGCGGTTCAAAGCTTTAGAACTGACATGTTGTCCTTTGGCATTTAATTGTACCAGTCGATTGTCACCGGTACCGGTTTTTCCACCAATGGCGATATTGGCCGACGCATAAGCACTGTGTAAGCGACGTCCGGTACCCGCTGTGACCACTTGTTGCAATGCCTGTCTCGCCGCTGCGGCGACTTCCGGTTCCAGCACTTGTTTTGGCTGCGGTGAAGCACGGTCAAATTGAGTGTGGTAGGGCGTTGCTTCAGCAAACGTCAGTTGATCGATGCGGATACTGGGCAGTCGCTTACCGTCATTAATAATAATGCCAATCAGCTCTGCCAGTGCAGCGGGTCTATCACCTGAACTCCCTAGCGCCGTTGCCAGCGACGGAACCAGGTAGTCAAACGGGTAACCCAACCGTTGCCAGCGTTGATGCAGATCCCAAAATGCTTCAATTTCCAGCATGTTACGAATGCGGTTGTCGCGTGCACTGCGAAAACGGGTTTTAAACAACCACTGATACACTTCCTGGCGCACATTCGCGCTGTCGGTAATAGCACTTTGTAGTGTAGCCTCGGGGCTGCGCTGTAAATATGCCAGCAACCATAGCTCCAGCGGGTGGCTGCGAGACAAATATGCCCGGTCTGGCAGGTTAAACGCGTCTGGTTGATATTTATCGTAAAGCTTTAACCAGTCACTGCTTTGTACTGTGGCAAACTGCTGTTGCATCAGCTCGTTGAATTGCGCCACAGTGGCGGTGGGGTGCATGTACAGATAGGCCACCGCCAGGCGCTCTGGTGTTTGCCGGCTGCTGGCGATGTATAACTGCAGGCGCTGTTCCGCAGTTTTATCTTTATATTTTTGCCAGAACCGACGCACAAAGGTGGTACCTTCGCGGTCAGCAAAGCGACGTAAATACTGATCCCGACGTGGGTTGTCATCATTAGCCAGCAGCTGATAACTGCTGTTTTCGCCATGATAAATACTGTAGTTGACAATATCCTGCAACAGACGGACAAATGGCAGGTTAACTGATTGCTGCAGCGCTTCTGCGATAGTGGGGTTCATCGCGTTTTCTTCTTTACGGAAGTTATTAAACGTATGTAAGCCGCCGCCGGTGTAGAAGCTTTCTTTTGGATCGGCGCTGTAGCGTCTGTCTAATGCTGCTTGTAGCATAGTTTCCAGTTTGGCCTGAGGATTATCGCTCAGATAAGCCACTGCCCAGCTGGTAAGGTTGTCCTGGGGGGCGATGTTGACAAACTGCAGCGTGTCAGTACTTTCTTCGGCATATAAGCGGTGCAGCTCGGCAATAATTTCCAGATAACTGACCAACACGCGTAGTTTGGCGGTTGAACCCAGTTCCAGTTTACTGGAATCATTCATGTCAAAGGGTTGTTCGGTGTTATCGGTTTGTACCCGCACCTTATTGCCCAGATCGGTACTTTGATACAGCGTAAAGCTGTACTTAACCTTAGGTTGCTGGCCAGGCTGCAGCAGACGCTCAGCAAACAAGCCTGCTTGTTCGGCGCCGTGGTAGTTATTTAGTTGATGCAAATGCCGGCTGATATCCCGCTGCAACTGGCTATGCAACGTGGTCTGGCTTCTCAGATCAAGGCGGTCTAACTGGTATAAGCTCTGATTCAGCAACTGGCTTAACCGATTACGCACCATAGTCGTGGCTTTAAAGTCTTCGCCCGGGATGGCGGCAGGGGTTGTTTTGCCGTTGAAACTTAAGCGTTGTTGCTTTGCTTTGGCTACCAGCGCTGCCGGTGCCACACCTTGCTGCTGCATCAGGTTCAGATGTCGGTTACTGAGTTGTTCCAGATCCGCCCGGCCCTGCAGCAGATAATACGAGGGACGTCGCTGGGCAACAATTAATGCCATAACTTGCTTTAAAGCCAGTCCCTGTTCATCAGTGTAGGGGCCTGGCTGACGCAATAACTTATTTACCCGCACCGGATCAGCGCCAAACCAGGCATATAAGCCTTCGCCCATGCCATTAACCTCACCATAGGCCGGCGTTGCCGCCAGCGGTACGGTATTGATATAGCTCAACACGATGTTTCGCCGGCTGGCGCTGGTATCGACGCCATGCTGATATGCCCGCACACTGGCTGATACCAGTTGACGGAACTTGTCGCCGACATCTGAGGTGAAACCTTGCGAACTATGCCGGTATTTTTCCAGCTGGGTGGCCAGAGTACTGCCACCCGCCGCGACAGCAGGGATACCGGCGGCCCGCTGCAATTGTGACCACACCGCTGCGCCCAGCCGGGGTAAGTTCAGTACCGGGTTGGCATGCAAATGCTCAGGAGAGAGCAGAGTTCTGTCTTCAACGAATAACAGGCTTTGTACTATTAACGGTGCAATATCATGCAGATTGTCAAATTGCATCGCAGGGGCTTTGCTGCGGTAAATTGCTTCTTGTTTACAGCCTTTAATTACCAGGCCGGCACTGTTTTTCTCAACAAAGGGCGGATAAAAACCCAGGCTGGTATATTGCTGCAGGCTGTCAGAGAATTGGCTTTGTGTGGTGATATTAAAGCCAGACTGCAGCAGCTTGTCGCTCCACTGTGGGATCTGATTGTAACCAAAGCGTTTATCAAACGGACCGGCATCAGGGAAGCTAATTTGGCTGGCTGCACCGCTTTGATGTTGATAAGTCAGCTTTTTCGCATACCAGTGCCAAAACTGTGATTGATAAAAATGATTTCGGCTTTCCTGATAAATACCCAGCGCGATGACAACCAGCAACACAAGCAGCAACCAGGGCAGATAGCGCACTGGCGCTTGGGGCGGCGCCTCATAAGGTGTTTCGCGCACATTGTCAAAAGTCATCCGCTGTAATAGCGGCTTACCGCTCAGGGTCGGCTCAGTTCTGGGCTGCTGGCCGCGTTGTCCACTCATATAAACTTATCCGGCTCCGTGTTGTTCGGTGTGTAAGTTGTCAGCTCTGCTGGCGCGTTGTACATCGGCGTCGCACTGCCAGCCGTGCAGGTTGTCTTTAATCAGCTGGCAAAGCGCTGAGATATGCTGTGGTTCTGCATTTAACGCACTGATATAGTCGTAGCGCTCGCCACCGGCCTTAAGAAAATAGTCTTTGTTTTCTTCGCCAATTTCTTCAATGGTTTCGAGGCAGTCTGCTGAAAACCCCGGGCAAAATATCTGTACCTTTTTAATACCTTTAGCCGGAAGATTTTTCAGTGTTTCGTCTGTGTAAGGTTTTAACCATTCTTCGCGGCCAAAGCGCGATTGAAAGGTTGTCATATATTGTGCCTTACTCAGCCCAAGCTGTTCAGCAATTAAACGTGACGTTTTGTAGCACTCGCAATGATAGGGATCGCCATTGGTTAGGTAGCGCTTCGGTATGCCATGATATGACAATATCAGCATGTCTGCCTGACCATGTTGTTGCCAGTGCTGACGTATTTTGGCCGCCGCAGCGGAAATAAACGGTGCGTAATCCGGATAGTGTGAAATAAAACGTAGATCAGGTAGCCAGCGCCGCCGCATAAAATTGTGTGCTAACGCATCAAAGGTTGATGCCGATGTTGAGCCGGAATATTGCGGATAAAGCGGCAGAACCAGCAATTTACGCACGCCTTGCTTAAACATGCTTTCTAACACTGTGTCAAAACCTGGGTTGCCATAACGCATGGCAAACTCAACCACTAAATCTGTTCTGCCGTCTTGCTGTAACTGGTCTCTTATAGCATTAGCCTGCGCCTGGGTATTAAACAGCAATGGTGAACCTTGGTCAGTAAACACCGTGGCATAAGCTTTTGCCGAGCGTCGCGGCCTAAAACGCAAAATCACGCCGTGTAGTACTAACCACCACAGTAAGCGGGGTACCTCAACCACACGAGGATCGGACAGAAACTGTTTTAAGTAGCGCCTGAGCGCGCCAGGCGTCGGCGCGTCGGGAGTGCCAAGGTTAGTTAGCAGTATGCCAATTTTATCAGTTTGATTGTGGTCGTAGTCGGGAGTGTTGATATAACGCATAACAGAACGGCTACTCTTTTGATTGACGGAACTGACATTACGTTGCGTTGGCAATTCCAGTTTACCTGATTGAAGGCCTGAGCCGATCTTAGCAGTTTCTGTAGGGTATAAGTATGGCAGGGCAAAAAAATTAATCGGTCAGTGGATAAAAAAGAGGCAGCTTTTATCGCTGCCCCAATTTGATTTAATGATGGTGGTGGCCGCCTTCACCATGCGCATGTCCGTGCGCGATTTCCTCGTCGGTTGCTGCGCGCACCGACAAGATATCTATAGCAAAGTGCAGCGTTTTGCCCGCCAGTGGGTGGTTGGTATCAACGTCGGCTTTAAACATGCCCATTTTAACAATCGTGACCTGACGCTGGCCCTGTTCAGTCTGGATAACAGCGGTCATACCCGGCTGCCATTTTTTTGCGCCCAACAGATGTTTTACCTGAACACTCTGAATAGCATTTTCGTCACGCTCGCCGTAAGCTTGCTCTGGCGTTAAGGTGATCTCCAGTTTATCTGCCGCGGCTTTACCGCTTAATGCTTGCTCCAAAGCTGGCAGCATTTGCTGATGGCCATGCAGATATAGCAGCGGGTGGCTGCCATTGGAGCTTTCAATTTCCGTTGCCGCACCATTGGTGACATCGGTCAGGGTGTAATGAAACTGTACTACGCTGTTATCGCTAATATGCATGTCATCGGTATCCGCTTGCTGTAAAGCCACTATTATCCGGTGCTGCCGTAGAAAAATCGACTGCTTTTTCGTAGATGTTCCCAAAGCGGCTGTTGGCGCCGCATGAATTGGCCACTACACTGCATACAGACAGCGTAGTTTGCAGTGGTAGGTGGTTATGCGGTTTGCCTTAAAAATACTAGTGAATGCCTTGCTGCTGGCCAGTATGTTGGTTAACGCTCAGCCAGTATTTGTTGTGGGTACGGAAGATATCAATTTTTACCCGCATTATGATTTTACTGCGGCCGACAGCTCTGGCTTTGCCAATGATGTATTGCAACTGTTTGCGGCAGAATATGGTTACCGTTTTAGTTTTCAGCCTCTGCCGGTTAAACGCTTGTATCACGAGCTGGATAACCTGGTCGATTTCATTTACCCGGACAATCCCAATTGGGCGCGGTTTCAAACGGCGCAAAGGGATCGAATGTTCAGTGATCCGCTGATCTATAATCTGGGTACTACACTGGTTTTGCCTGCACAAAAAGAGATCACGCTGGAGCAGTTTCGCACTTTAGCGGTGATCCGTGGTTTTACCCCAACCGCCTGGTTGAGTCTGCGCGACCAATACAAGTTTAAAATGTACGAGGTACCCAATGCCGTATCGGCATTGAATCTGGTGTTGAAGGGCCAGCTGGATGGTGCGGATGTGGAATACAATGTCGCACAACATATTCTGCGCACTCAGCAGCAGGAGGGCGCGTTGGTTGCGGCGCGGCAACTGCCAATAACCAGAGTAAGCTTTCACCTTTCAACGTCTCGCCATCCACAGGTGTTAATGCAGTTTAACCGCTTTTTGTTGAGCCATCAGGCCGAAATACTGGCGTTAAAACAGAAATATCAGCTTACCGACAGCCTGCTGCCATAGAGGCAGACTGTCGGTGCTGTGATGCTGGTTAGCTGGCAGC
>JBFKFH010000085.1:0-12465 GCA_041618685.1 Rheinheimera sp. | reverse complement strand
GTTAGCGCCTGTGAGCAAAGTGGCCGTAGTATCGTGCCTGTGGTGCATCCGGCTATTTCATTAACGCAATGGCTGGCACAAGACACAAAAGAATTAAAACTGACCTTGCATCCATGGGCCAAAGACACCATTAAAACACTTATCCCTAATCAACATATTCGTCTGGTGATCGGGCCTGAAGGCGGTTTTAGTGAACAGGAGATGCAGCAAACTGCAGCCGCCAATTTTACCGGCATTCAGTTGGGGCCTCGTGTGCTTCGCACCGAAACCGCTGCCCTTACCGCGATCAGTGCGTTGCAACTGCAATTTGGCGATTTAGCCTGAGGATTAAGTATGAGTAAACCGATTCGACTTGGCATTGTGATGGACCCTATCGCATCCATTAATATCAAAAAAGATTCCAGTTTCGCCATGTTGTTGCAGGCTCAGCAACGCGGCTATGAAATACATTATATGGAAATGGCCGATCTGTATTTGTTAGAGGGCCAGGCCCGTGCCAGTACCAAACTACTGAGCATTAGCGAAACCCCCGACAACTGGTACAACTTTGGCAGTAACCAGGATCTGGCGTTAAGTGAGCTTGATGTAATTCTAATGCGTAAAGATCCGCCATTTGATACCGAGTACGTTTATGCCACATATATGCTTGAGCGCGCTGAAGAAGCCGGTACGCTGATTGTTAATAAGCCGCAAAGCCTGCGCGATGCCAACGAAAAGCTGTACACCAGCTGGTTCAGTCAATATACGCCCAAAACGCTGGTCAGCCGTGATGCCAAGCGTTTAAAAGCGTTTTATCAAACCGAACAGGACGTTATTTTAAAACCACTGGATGGCATGGGCGGCGCGTCTATTTTTCGCTTAAAACCCGATGATGCCAATGTTAGTGTCATCATCGAAACCCTGACCAACCACGGAACGCGCTATGCAATGGCCCAGCGCTTTATACCGGCAATTAGCCAGGGTGACAAACGTATATTGGTGGTAAACGGTAAACCCGTGCCATACTGTTTAGCACGTATACCGGCCAGTGGTGAAACACGTGGCAATCTGGCCGCAGGCGGACGTGGCGAAGCCCGGCCGCTGTCTGAGACAGATTGGGCCATTGCCAATGCCGTAGGGCCGACGCTAAAAGCCAAAGGTCTGATATTCGTTGGTCTGGATGTTATCGGTGACAAACTGACTGAAATTAACGTTACCAGCCCAACCTGTATCCGTGAAATTGAAGCTGCCTTTCCAATAAGTATTACCGCGATGTTATTTGATGAAATTGAACAGCTGCTGGCAGCTCGCCAGTGACAATTAAGCCGTAACGGAGTCACTATGCAGAATTTTCAGAATCATTTTTTAATTGCCATGCCAGCCTTAGATGATCCACTGTTCAAACGCAGTGTTACCTTTATTTGTGAGCATAACGATGAAGGCGCAATGGGGATAGTGATCAACCACCCGCTGGAAGTCAAGGTAGCCGATTTACTAAAACAGCTGCAAATTGAATTTGATGCTGCCAGCCCTGCTGCCGCAGCACATGTATGCGCGGGCGGCCCAATACAGCACGACCGCGGTTTTGTATTACACCTTGCCAAACCGGGTTACAGCAGCAGCATGCAGGTTAGTGACGAGTTAATGGTTACCACGTCTAAAGATATTCTGCTGGATTTAACCACCGACCAGGCGCCGGAGAAGTTTATTCTGGCACTGGGGTATGCTGGCTGGACAGCCGGCCAGCTGGAGCAGGAAATTACAGACAATGCCTGGCTGGTGATCCCGGCAGACAGCGGCATTATGTTTGATTTAAGCCACGCGGAAAAATGGCAATCGGCAACCGCAACCATCGGCATCAAGCCGTGGCAGCTAACCAATGAGGCCGGACACGCCTGATGAGCCGGACTATTTTAACCTTTGATTATGGCACCAAGAGTATCGGCGTAGCCGTTGGTCAGGAGCTGACCGGCACTGCGTCTTTACTCAGTGCCCTAAAAGCCCAGGATGGCACGCCTAATTGGGAGCAGCTGGAAAAACTGATAAAAGACTGGCAACCACAGTTGCTGCTAGTGGGGCTGCCGCTAAATATGGATGGTACAGAACAGCCTTTTACCGCCAGAGTTCGCAAGTTTGCGAACCGCTTGCATGGCCGCTTTGGTTTGCCAGTTGAATTAAATGATGAACGCCTGACAACAGCCGAAGCTCGCAGCCAGCTGTTTGCTGAAGGCGGGTTTAAAAACCTGAGTAAAGATAAAATAGACAGTTTCTCTGCCAAACTTATTTTTGAGAGCTGGTATGAACAACACCACTAGTCATACAGAACTGCCGGCCAGACCGGGTTATTATCAACATTACAAAGGCCTGTTTTATCAGGTTGTTGACTGTGCAAGGCATAGTGAAACACAAGAGTGGCTGGTGATTTACCGAGCGTTATATGGCGACTTCGGTCTCTGGGCCCGGCCCCTGACCATGTTTAATGAAAACGTCGAAATAGCCGGTGAGCTTATTCCCCGCTTTCAATATCTCGGCCAGACGAAGCCAGACAATTTACCTGGCTAATACAAACAGCCATCAGCGCGATTAACCGCAAGCTATTGAGCTTTACCTTGCTAAGGCCAACCTGCAAGATGTCCAGCAGGTAAAAGTCAGCAGGCGTCAGCTGCGGCAGCTTAAACATCAGCTCAGTATCTTTTAGCGTCAGGCGTTAGCCTTGCTGCTGACGATACCATTCCCCCAAAATCAGGCTTGCTGCCACACTGACGTTCAGCGACTCCACCTTGCCCGAGCCAGGAATTTGCAAGGCGATATCTGCGCTTTTAGCCACATGCTGCGACACACCAAACATCTCTTCGCCAAACACAACAACCACTTTAGCCGGCAATTGGCTTTTATACAGCGAAGTGCCGCCATGGCTTGAGGTGGTGATTAACGTGTAGCCAGCGTCTTTGCACAGTTTAAGCGCCAGTGGCAGGTTATCACAGGCCAGGCCGTCAATAAATTCGCCACCACCTTCTGCTGTACGCAGTGCCGCCCCAGATTGCAATAGCTCCGGCTGTTTCATAATAATGCCGCTTACACCAAAATGCGCACAGCTGCGGGTAATAGCGCCCAGGTTGTGCGGGTTGCCCACACCGTCCAACGCTAACAGACAATCTACTTTGCGGCCTTTATACTGCAGATACTGCGCTAAGGGCGTAATAGCTTTACGTTTTACCAGTAACACTACCCCACCGTGATGCCCACTGCCTGCGACCTTCTCCAGCTCAGCGTCATCGACGATGTGGTAGGCTTTTTTCACACTGGCCAGATATTTCATTACATCAGCAAATTTCGCGGCCATTTGCTGCGCGACATAAAGCCGCACCACGCTGTCGGGCCTCTGCTGAAACAACACCCGGCAGGCATTTTCGCCATAGACTTTATTTTCATTGTCTTGCACCGCTCGCGGTGCTTTGCCATTGCCCGGCTCGCCTCTCTGGGCCGCTGTACTGTTATTTCTGCCCGCCCCCCTAGTCCAGGGTTTGTGCATCGGGTTAGGCGCCTTAGCGCCCTTTGGCCTGTGTTGTGACATAAAACTTCCTGCTAGCGCCACGCAAGGCGCCCTAATCGCGAATGCGGCGGATTTTACCAGCTACATGATAACTTTACTTACCTTTTTCCGCAGGCCGCCCAGCATAAAAATACAGACAGGCATCAACAAGAACGCCTTCACAGCGCTAACAGTGGCCCAAAATTAATCGCAGCCCCTGGTTTTTATTATTGCCACCAAATAAAAGTTAACATTTAAAAAACATATTTGACAACATTATGCAAATAACTAGAATATCTGCCAGTAAATTAACCACAGGATTGTAGTAATGCTTGGATGGCAATCTGCTTATCGCAAAACAGTAGCCGTTGGCTTAGGGCTGATACTTTCTGTGTTAACAACAAACGTGGAGGCCGGTGTGTTTGATTGGTTAAGAGGAACAGAAATTCAGTGGTCGCCAGAAATACATGGTGTTGTCACAGAACAAGGTAAGCCAGTTATTAACAAAGAGGTAAAACGCCGCCTTTACTATGATGGAAAAGAACGCTACGACAGCGCGACAACAGATGACAGTGGCCATTTTTACTTCCCCCAAAAAACGCTAAAGGTACGCCGCGTCTTATTTGATGTCAGCATAGCGTTGGAGCTTTATGTTGTGGATTACCCGATTAAATCGGAAGAAGATCAAGTCTTTCGTCTTAGCACTCTGAACGATCTGGAGTATAAAAGTCTTGATCTGATTATGTCCAACATACATTGTGAATTGACTGCTGAAGCGAAAGTAGATGAGTTAAAAAACCTCGAAACCCCCGGTAATTCCGCCCCTAACATTCGCTCTAAGTGTACCTTCGCTCATGCTGACATCGCCTTGTATTCAGATGAAGAAATAGAGCAGCAACGCCTAGAACTTGAACGGATCATAGATAATCAAGAAGGATTTTAACATGCAAAGAACTGTTCCTCCTAAAACGGCAGTCTGGTTAGCAAACGCCCCTTACGATGCAGAGAACATCAGGGCAGGACAAAAATTCATTCCTGAAGCAAAAGAACTGACGAACCATTTTGATTTCAGTCAAACGGGCGGCGTAATACATGGCATTTCAGGTAGTATAATTTCAACGCTGTTTAACCGCACAACTGGTTTTGCAATTATTGGCAAAGGTAAAGGTCATTTTAGTAATGATGTTGCTTTGGGTATTCGTGGCACAAATATGAAAAGTGGCCGTGACTGGTTTAGTAACGCCAATGCCAGTTTAGCCACCGCTGACAATAACAGTGCTGTACATTCCGGGTTTCAAAAAGTGTTTAGAAGCATGCAGCCAGCACTGGAAAAACAACTGGCCCCGCTACTGAATACAAACAGCAATGGCGTAGTACATTGTGCAGGCCATAGCTTAGGTGGGGCTTTAGCCAGCCTGGCTGCCATCTGGATAAAGCAGCGTTTTGGCAATCACGTCGCACTATATACCTTTGGTGCACCACGAGTTGGCTTAAATGACTTTGCTATGAAGTCATCTGGCAGCATTGATAAAATTTATCGTTGCCTGCACGGTGATGACCCTGTGCCTATGGTACCGGTGTGGCCGTTTTATCACGCACCGCTAAACGGCAGTAGTGTACTGTTAACATCAGCTACAGGTATTAATGTTTCATCTCATTCTATGCTTAAAAACCCAGGCTATACAAATACTGCCCGTGGTCAATGGGAAGATTTACAACGCAAAGGTGACACAGTTAAAGCTGTGCGATTGTTTTACGAACGTCGTTTTGAATGTAGCTTTAGTACGCACGGGCAAGAGCGCCTGAGCCATGCGCTGATCACCCTATTAAAAGATGCAGGAATGTTAGCGGCAGTGTCGGTACAGATGAGCATCAGCGGCATTATGACGTTCTATGATTATCTGGCGTTAGCCGTAGAGAAAATAGCAAATTTAACCAGCCAGTTTGCCGAGCAGGTAAAAGGCTTGTTAGGCCATATGCTGGTATTCGCTGGCAAAGTAACCACTGCAGTTACTGAACTTACCGCGCATTTTATTCGCTGGGTATTTAAAATCACGTTGGACGCCATGTATCGGGTGGCCCGCCGCGCAATTGAAATGGCAAGCTA
Source organism: Rheinheimera sp. (assembly GCA_041618685.1). Classification (GTDB taxonomy): domain Bacteria; phylum Pseudomonadota; class Gammaproteobacteria; order Enterobacterales; family Alteromonadaceae; genus Alishewanella. Next base: position 6,847 of record JBFKFH010000085.1, on the reverse strand, counting down.
AGCACTATTATTTACACTGGCCGGACATTACAACCTTTTGGCGATCAATCAGGTACCTATACTTTGTTGAAATCCGCTTACATTGTGGGCGGATTTCACGCTAAGTATTTATTTCGTTGACAATAGCTATTCCCCTGCCGTTTTTTTTCGCCTGATACATTAGCTTGTCTGTCATATCAATTAACTCACTGATCGCTATTTTCTCTGGCGTGAAAGTGACAATAGCGCCAACACTTGCGCCAATATTAATAGAATGCCCTTCTATTTCAGTGATGGCAGCAATTTTACTGATAAGTTGGTCTAGTGTGTTTTTTAAAGCCAGATGTCCCGCAATATCATACAGACACAATATAAACTCATCGCCGCCAACGCGAGCGACGATATCGCTGCCTCTGATATAGTTTCTCAGTAAACGAGCCACTTCACACAAAACGACATCGCCAACTTGATGACCAAGCCGATCATTGACTGACTTAAAATTATCTAAATCAATAAACGCGACGGAAATACTCTTTTTATTTCGTATCGCCAGTTTACGCAATTTGTCACTGTAATCATCGAAAACCTTCCTATTCGCTAAACCCGTTAATGGATCATTAGAGTTCGAAGGTTTGATAATTTCATTAGTCGTTTCAATAAGAGATATTAATATATATTGCTCATTGAGTGGGCTTAAACCAATTTGCAGCTGAACTTCTGTACCGTCTTTTTTCAATCCGGACAATAGCCGGCCGCCACTCATTGCGATACTCGTTGGGCTGGCGGTATAGTTATCTCTTAAATTCTTATGTGTATGACGATAATTTTCAGGGAGCAAATCTTCGATAACGCAGTCTGTTAACTCCCCTTTACTGTAGCCAAAAATGTCCTCGGCTTTGGAGTTTGCATACACTATTTCACCACTTTGTGCCGCCAGGCATACGCCAATAGGCAAACAGGCAGTAATTGATATCGCAAGCTCCTTGGTAAGTTCCAGTTTCGACATTATTGGTTAAATCCTTTAAAAATATAATTATATAGTAGTGTGCAACTTACTCACTTTCCAACCGTGCAAGTGCTTGCCTCAGCCTTAGCTATCTTCAGATAAGCCAGCAAAAGCTGCCGTAGATAAATACCGCAGACATTGACGTTAGTAGGCGGCATCGCTATTACTTTGGCGCTATCTGATTAATGCATTGTTTTGCCGCTATTTCCTTATCCCAATAAGGGGGAGTACCAAAATATCCGCTAAAATAATCGATAAATGCTCGAACTTTTGGCGCTAACTGACGAGAACTGGGATAAACAGCCCAAATTGCGGTTTGTGAAACCAAAGGAAAATCTGCCAGCACTTCAACTAAGTCGCCACGCAATAAGTGTTGATATGCACTCCAGCTGGAATTAACCGTTAACCCCATACCATTGATGCATGCATCTCTGATCGCTTCACCATTGTCAGTGCGTAAATTACCTTTTACCTTAATGGTTATAGGGTTGGCGCCATTGTAGAAAGTCCAGTTATCCAACCCCATCAGGGTAATACAATTGTGCGATTGCAGATCTTGTGGTCTTTTCGGTTCACCAAACTGAGCCAGATAACGCGGAGATGCACACACTATTCGCTTATCGGTTGCCAGTTTACGAGCAATAAGGCTGGAGTCTTTTAACTCGGAATTACGCACCGCGATATCAAAACCACCTTCGACTAAATCTACTATGGTGTCTGACAGTTTAAGATCAATTTTAAGCTGAGGGTAAGTTTGCAAAAACTCCGTTAGCGCTGGCAGCAAGTGCATTCGGCCAAAGGACGCGGGAGCGGCAATACGAAGCGTGCCGCTGGGTGATGAACTACCGGCCCCGACTGATGCTCTTGCAGCTTCTACACTGGACAAGACATCTTCTGCATACTGATAAAAAGCCAGACCGTCCTCCGTCAATGCGACCTTACGCGTAGTCCGATGAACCAGCCGCACCCCTAAGCTCTGTTCCAGTTTATTGATATACGTACTGGCAACTGCAGCAGACAACCCCAGTTCAGCACCGGCCTGACTGATATTGTGTGTTGCTGCAATGCGGACAAATAATTTCAGCTGTTCAACGTTCATTATCAATTAAATCTAAAAAGTGATTCATCAAATATCGCAATTATCAACGCAATGAGCAAGGACTATACTGCCTTCACATTGAAAAACAGTTAAATGTGGAGCAAAAAATGATGAAAGCAATGGTAGTTAAGCAATTTGGCGGGCCTGAGGCATTTGAACCTGCAACCGTATCCAAACCGGAAGTGAAACCTGGTCATGTACTGGTAAACATTAAAGCCACCAGTGTAAACACCGTAGACACCATGATCCGTGAATTGGGTACGGCGCTACCTATTTCTCCCCCTGCGCCCGCTATCTTGGGAATGGATTTCGCCGGCGTCGTTGCCGCAGTAGGCGATGGGGTCAGCGACTTTAAAGTAGGCGATGAAGTATTTGGTTGTGCTGGTGGCCTGGCAGATTTACCCGGAACTTTGGCTGAGTACATACTTGCTGATGCAAATCTGATTGCAGCTAAGCCCGAAAAGCTCAGCATGGAACAAGCCGCGGCTTTACCCTTAGTAGGTATTACTGCTTATGAAGGATTAATGCGGGCGGGTATCAGCAAAGGACAGAAAGTGTTGGTGCATGGCGGCTCCGGCGGTGTTGGTCATGTTGCACTGCAATTAGCCAAACACTTTGGTGCTGAGGTGTATTCTACTGGTGGTGGCGATAGGCAAATTGCATTGATTGAAAAGCTTGGGGCAACCGCTATCAACTATAAAACGCAGACCGTTGCGGATTATGTCGCTCAATACACTGCCGGCAACGGCTTTGATATTGTGTTCGATTCAGTCGGCGGTTTAAATATGCTCAACTCCTTTGAGGCGGCAGCATTAAATGGTCAGGTTGCCTCAACTGTCGCGATGGTAGAGTTAGACCTTTCGCTGGCGCATTTTAAAGGCTTAACATTACATGTTGTGTTTATGCTGATCCCCATGCTGCATAACGTTAAACGTGCTGAGCATGCCCATATTTTGCAGCGACTGGCTAAAATTGTGCAGGCCGGCGGACTGACTCCGGTGTTGGATACTGAATTGTTCTCTTTGGAGCAGGCAGGCGCTGCCCATGCCCGGCTGGCCAGCGGACAGGCAATGGGTAAAGTGGTTATTCGCATATAACGTATTTCGTTATAAACAACGCAGCACGATAATTGAAACAGCGCGGCATTAAACGGTAGTGCCGTGCTAATAAGCGACGGGTAAGGGACCATGCGTGGTCGGCTAATGTCTCGACAGAAAAATGCCCGCTACCGTACAACAACACTTGTAATTTTCTGCTCGCGCAGTATGCTGGCGGCCTTTATTTTAACCACTGCAGGCCTTGGTTATGCTCAGTTATCGTCATAGTTATCATGCGGGGAATCATGCCGATGTGGTTAAGCATCTGGTGCAGGTTGCCGTTATTGACTACCTGCTGAAAAAAGATAAACCGTTTTGCTATCACGACAGCCATGCTGGTGCAGGCTTATATAGTTTGCTGGCCGAGCAGGCGCAAAAAACCGCAGAATACCAAAGCGGCATTGGCAGGTTATGGCACTTTCAGCCCCAAAACCCAGTACTAGGCCGCTATATTGAGCTGATTAAACAGCTCAATAGCGATAACGAACTGGCGTTTTACCCCGGCTCGCCAAAAATTGCTGCTATGATGCTACGTGAAGGTGACAGTATCCAAGCAACTGAGCTTCACCCTACCGACTACCCTATTCTGGCCAGCCAGTTTGTGCGCCGCCGTTATAGCCGCATTGAAAATATGGATGCTTGGGCCGGTTTTAAAGCGATGCTGCCGCCGCTACACAAACGTGGTCTGGTATTAATTGATCCTCCCTATGAGCTGAAAACGGAATATCAGGATGTAGTAAACGGCCTGCAACTGGCCTACTCGCGTTTTCCTCAGGCCACTTATGCAATCTGGTATCCGGTTATTGAACGAGCTGCAGTAGAAGCCTTTATCAGTGCGATTGTCGCAACCGGCATTAAAGATCAGTTGCGTATTGAGCTGTGTCCGTTAGCTGACAGCGACGGTTTTGGTATGACCGGCAGCGGTATGCTGGTGATAAACCCACCCTATACGCTGGCTAAGGACATCAAACACGCATTGACCGAATTATGCCCGCTACTTAGCCATCATGCTGAGTTTCAGGTTAACCAGCTGGTGCCGGAATAATGCTGCGCGGCTGGTGTGCGGTATTCTTTTTGCTACTAAGCAGCCAGGCGATGGCATTTGGTAAAACCGGACATCAAATGATCTGCGCCATGGCTTATCAGCTGATAGAAGCAAGCAGTAAAGTCCGGCTGGACGCGTTGATAAAAGCATCGCCGTACCAGCGCTTTGACGTTGCCTGTAACTGGCCTGATACGGTACGTGATGAGCCTGAACACCAGTGGAGCACACCGCTGCATTATATCAACTTCCCCCGCAGTGCAGCGGCGCCAAGTGCGGACGACTGTCCTGAATACGGCTGCATTTTAACGGGTATTAGCATGATGCAGGCAAGGCTGGAACAGGATAACAACGACTGGCAGGCACTGTTGTTTTTGGCACACCTTGTCAGCGATATTCATCAGCCGCTACATGTTAGTTTTGCTGACGACCTGGGTGGCAACAGAACTGCGGTGTATTTTTTAGGTTTGCCGACAAACTTACATAGTGTGTGGGATTTTGCTTTGCTAAAACAAGCGGGCTACGAACAGGACGCGTTGCAATGGCTGCAGTTGCTTGCAGCTATAGAGCCGGTACAGCAGCAGTTGTGGCAGCAAAGTTCAGCCCTGGACTGGGCAAACGAGTCAGCGGCAATTACACAACAGCTGTATCAACACTATAAGCCCGGCATGCTGCTTGATGACAACTATGTTACGCAGAACATACCGGTAGTAGAGCAGCGGATTCAGCAAGCGGCAGTACGTCTGGCACTGTTACTTGACCAGGTATTCCGCACTGAGTAATTGGCAAACATGAGGCTGACGAAGCCGGATCAGGTGTAATTGCTGGGGCGATTACACCTTAGCGGATCCAGCCTTTGCTAATTTGCCGGAACGTGTCAGTGCCGCAACATTCCAGCCATTCAAATGCCAGCATTTCTTTACTGATGATCTGTACCCCGGCCTGCTGCATACGCATCAGCGCGAGGTGTTTATTTTGCTCGGTTCGGGCACCAACGGCTTCAATCACAACAAACACCTGATATCCCAGATTGAGCAAATCCAGCGCTGTCTGCAGTACACAAACATGTGCCTCCGTGCCAAGCAGCACCAACTGTTTACGCTCAGCGCTGGCTAAGCTGCTGACAATATGCGGCTCTTTTAAGGCACTAAAATGCTTTTTTTGCAGAATTTGCGCTGCCGGTATCAGTTCTGCCAGTGCAGGTACTGTATTGCCGAGGCCTTGCGGATACTGTTCGGTGGCCCATACCGGCACATCCAGTTGCAGCGCAACCTGCAACACCCAGGCGGCTGCTTGCTCTACTTCTTTGTATTCGTAAATAGCTGGCACCAGCTTTTGCTGTATATCAATCAGCAATACCAGCGATTGTTCAGCATCTAATAACATAGCAGTTCCTGTTAATGAAAATCACGGGATGACAAGTTAAGTTCGGCCAAAAGCGCAGATAAGTCAACCAGCTTACCGGCGATAACATGAACCACATCCCCCTCACGCTCTAAAATGCCGTCTACCTGTAAGATACGTGCAGTAAGAAAGTTTTTTTGCTGTGCCTGTGCCGTAGCCAGCCACACCACTACATTTACCGTACCGGTTTCATCTTCCAGTGACATAAAAGTAACCCCGGCTGCGGTACCTGGACGCTGCCGCAACGTGACCAGACCACTTACCCGTACCGGACTGTTAGGCCGGACAGTAACCAGCTCTGCTGCCGGTACACTGCGCGGTAACTTAGCTGCCTGACGCAGCAATGCTAACGGGTGCTGTTGCAGGCTCAGCCCCGTAGCAGCATAGTCTTCCAGCATTTCAGCTACCTCAGAGGGCGGCGCTAAATAAGGTGCCGGTGGCTGAGCCACCTGCCCGGCCGTCTCGTCACTGAACAATGGCAGGCTGTGTTGGGTATCCAGTAACTGCCAGCGGCTGTTATAACGATCGCCGCTAATCGCCGTAAGGGCGTTTGCACTGGCCAGCGCCTGCAAATCAGCCCGGTTAAGCGCAAGCCCGTATAACTGCTGTATCTGCTGGTATCCCTGCGCGGGGCGCAACTGTAATAGTTGTCTGCCACCGGCATGGCTTAAGCCTTTGATTTGACGCAGACCAAGCCGGATAGCCATGCTAGCCCCCTGCACTTGCAGCCGGTGATCCCACTCAGACTGATTCACACACACCGGTAATACCATGACACCATGCCGCCGGCAATCCTGGATCAGCTGGGACGGCGTGTAAAACCCCATAGGGTAGCTGTTTAACAATGCGGCATAAAAAGCCGCCGGATAGTAAAATTTCAACCAGGCAGAAATATACGCCAGCACTGCGAAACTGGCTGAATGCGACTCAGGGAAGCCATACTCACCAAAACCGCAGATTTGCTGATAAATACGCTCAGCATAGGCTTTGTCATAGCCACGGCTTTGCATGCCATCAATTAATTTAGTTCTAAACGGTAGCAATTCACCGGTTTTCTTCCAACTGGCCATAGCACGGCGCAGCTTATCTGCTTCGCCGCCAGTAAAACCCGCCGCCACCATCGCCAATTGGATTACCTGCTCCTGAAAGATAGGAATACCCAGCGTGCGGCCCAGTACACCTTTAACCGCCGCAGACGGATACGTGACATGTTCCAGGCC
>JBFKFH010000084.1:0-12687 GCA_041618685.1 Rheinheimera sp. | reverse complement strand
GGGGTGCGTAGCTCGTGCGCAATGTCGGCACTAAAATGCGACAGCTTGGTAAAGCCTTCTTCCAGCCGGTGCAGCATGTGGTTGAACGACTGCACCATATGTTCTAATTCAGCAGGTACCGTATTGGGGTTTAGCCGGATGTCGAGTTTGCTGGTTTGAATATCGCGCATCTGATCCGTCAGGCCTCTGAGTGGCCCCAGGCCCTGGTGCACCGCCAACCAGGCTGCCAGCAGTGTTAGCATGCAGGAGCCGAGCAGGATAACGCCAAGGCTCTTTTGCAATTGCTGCAAAAACTGCAAGTGAAAGCTGATATCAATTGCGGCGATAACCTGGTAATTAGCTGCAGCGGTAGTAATAGTCACTACCACGCCACGATATGCTTTGTCGGCCAGCGTCCAGTTAAGTAGCTGCGTATCATCAAAATGGTCGGCCGCGGTGGAGTGGCGCGACAGCAGGGTTAAGTCAAAATCGGCATTGCGATAAATCAGCTGGTTGTGTTGATCCATAATTTGATAAAACACGCCATGATGGCCGGCAACTGCCAGTGACAGTGATTTTGCCGTCAGTTGTTGCTGTGTTGTGGCAGTGTGCAGTATGTCTTCGACGGAATGAACGATAACTGCCAGCTCATCCGCATCTTGTTGAATAAAATGATGCTCAACCGAGCTTACCAGCAATTGTCTGACAAAAAACAGACAGATTGAAATGGTCAGTGCAACAAAAAGCACGACGCGCAGCGTAAGAGACAGCGGACGTTTACGGCTGTTATTCATTATTTTGCTCTTCATCCAGTTTATAGCCCATGCCGCGCACAGTATGGATCAGTTTAGGCGCAAAACTGTCGTCTACTTTTGCCCGTAAGCGCCGGATCGCGACATCGATAACATTGGTATCGCTGTCAAAATTCATGTCCCAAACTTGCGATGCAATCAGTGAGCGCGGCAACACTTCACCCCGGCGGCGCATTAGCAGTTCCAGTAGGCAAAACTCTTTATGACTCAGCGTTATTTTTGTGCCGCTGCGCACCACTTTGCGTTTGGCGATATCTAACTGCAAATCGGCTACCTGCAACAGTTCAGCGGCGCTGGTGTTTTGTCCGCGCCGCAGCAGTGTGCGCACCCTGGCCAGTACTTCAGAAAAGGCAAATGGCTTGATCAGGTAATCGTCGGCACCCAGCTCCAGCCCCTTCACCCTGTCATCTACGCTGTCGCGGGCGGATAAAAACAGCACCGGCGTGCGGTTGTCGCGCTCACGCAGTGCCTGCACGATGCGCAGGCCGCTGACGTCAGGCAGCATCACATCGAGAATTATTAGGTCAAAAGCTTCTGTCATCGCCAGGTGATGGCCATCAAGGCCATTTCTGACCAGCGATACCTGAAAGCCTGCTTCAGTCAGACCTTGCTTGAGATAGTCACCGGTTTTCAGCTCATCTTCAACAATAAGTAAACGCACATTTTTTCCTTTAGCGTTGGCTCTGCCGGTAGTATGAGGCTGGCAGGCATACAGCAAGATGACGACAAGATTACAACTTTGTCATGTGTGAGTCATGCTGCTGACAGCTTTAACCACTAGACTGCTATAAATTACAACGTATTGAGGGATAGCAATGGGCAGCAACAAATTAACTATGCCACGGTCAGTATCGCGCCGCCGTTTCGTGCAGGGGCTGGCTGCGGGCGGTGTATTGGCCACCTTTCCGCATATTGTGCAGGCGGGTAGCCGCTTCAGAGATAATGCCTTCACCGGCTATGCGCCAGAGTTAAGTGGCAAGGTTATTGAGCTGACCATTGGTGAGGCCCTGGTTAACTTTACTGGTGTGGTGCGCACGGCGACGACGATTAACGGTTCCATACCGGCCCCGACGTTACGCCTGCGTGAGGGGGATGAGGTGACGATTAAAGTGACGAACACCCTGTCAGTACCCAGTTCTATTCACTGGCACGGCATTATTTTACCCTACCAGATGGACGGTGTGCCTGGCATGAGTTTCAGGGGCATTATGCCCGGTGAGACCTTTGTTTATCGCTTTACCTTGCAGCAAAGCGGCACCTACTGGTATCACTCACACAGTGGTTTTCAGGAAATGACTGGCATGTATGGCGCGCTGATCATTGAGCCCAGAGCGAACGATATTATTACTGCCGACCGTGAATATGTAGTGCAGCTGTCAGATTGGACCGACGATGATCCGATGCAGGTGTTTGGCAAACTGAAAATGCAAAGTGATTTGTATAATTTTAACCAGCCAACAGTACGCGACTTTTTTCGTGATATGTCAGCCAAAGGCTTAGATGCAGCCTTAGCCAAACGCAAAATGTGGCAACAAATGCGGATGAATCCCACAGACCTGGCTGATTTGTCTGCTGCAACCCTAACCTATTTAATGAATGGCAGCACACCACTGGCGAATTGGCGCGGCTTGTTTAACCGTGGCGAAAAAGTGCGCTTACGTTTTATCAATGGCTCCAGCAATACCTTCTTTGACGTGCGTATTCCCGAACTGAAAATGACTGTGGTGCAGGCGGATGGACAAAATGTGCATCCGGTAACAGTAGATGAATTCCGTTTTGGCCCCGGTGAAACCTACGATGTTATCGTCACGCCGCAAACCGATGCTTATACCATTTTCGCTCAGAGTATGGACCGCAGCGGCTATGCCCGCGGCACCCTGGCAGTAGCAGCCGGCCTAAATGCACCCGTGCCGGCGCTGGACCCGGTGGAATGGCTGACCATGACCGACATGATGGGTGATATGACACATGGCAATGCTATGGACCATGGTGCAATGCAAGCGGGGGCAATGGCTCACGGCACGGCAAATCACAGCGCCAAGGGGCATGGTAACGCCACGATGGACCATAGTATGCACGGTGGCATGGCAATGGATCACAGCCAGCATGCAACGGCAACACCGTTTGCCAAAGCCAGTAAAACTGTGCGCCACGCCAGCACCGAATACGGCCCTTCGGTCGACATGCGGGTAGATTTGCCCAGAACTAACCTGGACGATCCGGGCATTGGCTTGCGCAATACCGGGCGGCGGGCGTTAACACTGGCTGATTTGCGTTCGCTGGACGGTGTGATGGAACAGGGCGGCCCCGAGGCGGAAATTGAATTACATCTTACCGGTAATATGGAACGCTATAGCTGGTCGATAGACGGTTTAGAGTTTAGTAAAAGCACGCCGGTGCATATGAAACTTAATCAACGTATACGGGTTATTTTGCAGAACGACACCATGATGACTCACCCGATGCATTTGCATGGTATGTGGAGTGATTTAGAAAGTGACAGCGGTGAAGTGCAGGTGCGCCGGCATACCATACCGGTGCAGCCAGCACAGCGGATTAGCTTTTTAACCACGCCGCATGATGTAGGGCGTTGGGCCTGGCATTGTCATTTATTATTTCATATGGATGCAGGCATGTTCAGAGAAGTGGTGGTGTCATGAATAAATTAATTGCGACAACCAAGATGCCGGTTTTATTACTTACCAGCACATTATTACTGGTAACTGGCGGCCTGGCAGCACAAACTGCGACTGAGGCGCAACCACACCAGCATGACGCACAGGACCATAGCGGCATGGATCATAGCAGCATGGACCATAGCAAGATGAAACATGACGATATGCCGATGGACCACAGCAGAATGGATCACAGCGGCATGGACCATAGCAAGATGAAGCATGACGATACGCCGATGGACCACAGCAGCATGGATCACAGCGGTATGGACCATAGCAAGATGAAGCATGACGATACGCCGATGGACCACGGCGATATGCAGATGCAGGGTGGTAAGGCACCGGCGGATGCACGCGACCCGCATGCTTACTCCAGTGGCTACACGCTGACAAGCGGGCCCTATGGTATGGCTGATTCCCGGCATTTAAAACATGCAATAGAGCATCCGATGTGGTCAATTATGGCCGACCGGCTGGAGTATGATATTGATTCCGAAGCCGTAGTGTTTGATATGCAAGCCTGGTACGGCACTACCTACGATAAACTGGTAGTGAAAACAGAAGGCCATATCAGTGAAGGTAAACTGGAAGAAAGTCAGACTGATCTGTTGTGGGGACATGCGATTGCAGCCTATTGGGACACCCAGCTTGGTGCCCGTTTTGATCAGTACGCCGAAGGTGAAAGCCGCCAGTGGCTGGCAATAGGGGTGCAGGGTTTAGCGCCGTACTGGTTTGAATTGGACATTACCGCCTATGTTGGCAGTAATGGTCGCACGGCACTTGCTGGCGAAGCAGAATACGAGCTGCTGCTAACCCAGCGCTTGGTATTGCAAGGTCGGGCCGAAGTGACGGCGTACGGTAAAGACGACGCAGTAAACGCCATTGGTAAAGGATTGGCGTCATTAAGCGCCGGGTTGCGTTTGCGTTATGAGTTCTCCCGCCAGTTTGCCCCCTACGCCGGTATAGAGTGGAGCAGTAAGTATGGCAATACTGCCGATTTTGCCCGTCTGCACAATGAAGCAACGGAAGACACGGCTGTAGTTGCCGGTATACGGTTTTGGTTTTAATTAATAAGGTCACAATAATGAAAATAGTTAAATTACTGCTACCGCTGGTTGCATTGTTATTCGCCGGTCAGGTATTTGCCCATGTTCGCCTTACTGAGGCCGTGCCTGCCGATAAAGCCATGCTAATGCAGACGCCGGCCACACTAAGCCTGGCCTTTAGCGGCCAGGTGCGCCTGACAAAAGTGACCTTAACGGCCGCAGATAATACCAGCATTGCGTTCGGCTTCACGCCTTCTGCGGTACCGGCTGAACAGTTTAGCTGGGCGTTACCAGTGCTGCAAAGCGGTAACTATCAGGTAAGCTGGGTGGCGCTGGGTGCCGATGGCCATAAAATGAGTGGCGATTTGGCTTTTATGCTGCATGGCAGTGGCGCATCTGAGGCCGTATCGGCGTCGCAGTCATCGCATAAGCACTAACCCGAGACAATTCTGATGGCTGATATCTGGTCGTTACTGTTATTGCTGCTAAAACTGCTTAGTTATAGCGCTGTAGCCAGCAGTACCGGTGCGGTATTGCTGCTGGCCTTGTTGCCGCTAAACCACACTACTGACCGGGCCGGACACAACCGTTTTCTGTTGTGGCTTAACCGTTGGCTGATTGGCTGGTCTGTTGCAGGCATCGTTTTCGCACTGCTGCAGTTGCCGCTGCAGGCTGGCGCTTTTGCAGAAAGCGGGCCTGCGGCGATGGCAGACCCGTTAATGCTCAGTATTATCTGGCAATCAGCCATCGGTAGCCAAACTGTAATGCGCCTTAGTGGCTTTGCTGCTCTGTTGATAGTGGCATTGCTGTGGTCGCGTTCAGGCGTGTTGGTTATTGTTGCCCGGATTGCTGCGGGCAGTGGTGTAGCATTGCTGGCCGGTAGTTTTACTTTTACCGGGCACACGGTGCAGCTTGCCGGTTGGGTGCAGGCGCTATTGTTGCTGCATGTGCTGGCAATGGCAGCGTGGGCCGGTGCGTTATGGCCGTTGTGGCAAAGCTGTAATGTGCTGCTGCCGTTATCTGTGGTTGCACTGATGCAGCGCTTTGGTCGCATCGCTGTCTTTATCGTTATCGTGCTGCTAAGTTGTGGCTTGCTGTTGCTGCTGCAGTTAGTTGATTCCGTCACTGCATTGTTTACTACCGACTATGGCCGGTTAATGCTGTTTAAACTGATGTTAGTCAGCGGCATGTTGCTGCTGGCAGCCTGGCATAAATTTAAACTGGTCAACGAACTGGCGCAGCATCATAGCAGCCGCACGTTGCGCCGCTCGATCATGATTGAGGCCTTGCTGGCCATGCTGGTGTTAGGTACCACCAGTATTTTTACCACTGTGGTGGGGCCGGCAGGCTAATCATCCAACTGAAATAAAAAGCATAAAAGGATATAGAGCATGTTATTTAAACATTTAAGCGCCTTAACTGTGGCAACCCTGTTGTCGGTACTCATGTTGCCGGTTACCGCGGTCGCGCATGGTACAGAAAAACCGGCTGCCACTGCGATGTTTGCAGGCGAAACGTCAGCCGCCGCTCAAGCCGTGAAGGCGTTTCACACTGCCTTGCGGCAGGGCGATGCCGCCGCTGCCCGGGCAAGTCTGGCCGACAATGTCCTGATTATCGAAGGTAGCGGTGTAGAGCGCTCAGCCGATGAATATGCCGGTCACCATATGTTGTCGGATATGAAATTTCTGGCCGCGGTGAAAGGAGAGGTGATTGAACATCAGACCGTCGTGCAGGGTGATGTAGCTTATTCAGTAAGCAGAACAAAAATGCTCGGCGAATATAAAGGCAAAGTGATTGATTACACTAGTAAAGAAACACTGGTACTGGTGAAGAATGACCAAGACTGGCGCATTGTGCATATACATTGGTCGCGATAATAGCGGCCTGCAAAGGAGACTACGGATGACGATGAAAATTACGTTGCTTGCGCTGTCGGCGGCCCTGCTGTTGGTAGCTTGCACCGAGCCTGCAGTAGAGCCAGAAGTAGATAAAGTCGCGCCGGTTTTTGCGCCGGTTACCGACAGTGTTTTGCCGGCAATCACATTAACGGTATACAAAACACCCAGTTGCGGTTGCTGTAAAAAATGGATCTCGCATCTGGAGCAGAACAATATAGTGTCTGCTGCAGAGAATTATGATGATTTAACCGGTATTAAAAAACGCTATGGTATTAAACCTGAACATTATTCCTGCCATACAGCCGTATCGGAACAGGGTTTTGTGTTTGAGGGTCATATCCCTGCCAGGTATATCAGGCAATTTTTAACCGAGTCGCATCCGGATGCGATTGGCCTCACCGTACCTGCTATGCCAATGGGTTCGCCGGGTATGGAAATGGGTGATAGCTTTATGCCGTATGACATCATAATGTTGATGAAGGATGGCAGCAGTAGCGTGTATGCTCATGTCAGTGCAGCCAGCCAGCAGTAAGTGGTGCAGTTGCAATATTTGCTGTTTCGCGGTGGTGTAATGATAGCTAAATCAGTGCTTTAGCTAAATAAGTGCCATTAGCAGTGCGGTCAGGCTTTTAGCCTGCCGCACTGCGTATCACAGCGAAACGTTAGTCTGCCACTTTTGCTGACTTGCAGCTCATCTGCACATTACAGCAAGACGCAACCGGTGTCGCCGGGTAGCCTATTTCATCCAGTGCAGCCAGAATGTCTTCCTGCGCCTGTGAGCTGTTCACTGTGACACTGTGACTGGCGATGTCGGCTTCGACAACCGCATTTTTGTCCAGCGCTTTAATGGCGCGGTTAATTAAACTAACACAGTGGTTACAGGTCATTTCGTCAATTTTTAACTTCAACATTGCAAAGCTCCTTAAGTAAATGGGCAACAGCAGTCTGCGGCTTGCCGTAGTGGCAAGGTCAACACTTTTGTTTCGCTGTTTTAGCGACAGGGCATGCAGTTTGCTGTTTGCCACCCCTTTCTCGCCATTTTCCTGCCGCTGTATTAGCGCTGAAAAAAAATAAGATCGGTTTGCCGCTGTTGTTCGTACAAGAAACAGTGTGAAACAGATATGAATAATGTCAGCTAATAACTTGAAACACAGCGGCGCAGGTTTATTCCGTACGGTGCGATAATACTGAGGTGAACTATGCATGGGTGGCAGGTGAGTTTTGCGGGGGCGCTGTTGCTGGGCCATGCGCTGGTTCAGGCCCGGCCTGTGGTGCTGACAGAAGATCTTCCGCCATTGCAGGTTATTAGCAAGGGTAAGGTAGTCAGCGGTGAGGCTTATCAGCGGGCACAGCAAATTTTAACTTTGGCCAATGTGACGGCTAAACCGCAGGTGTTGCCCTGGGCACGGCTATACAAACGGCTTGAAACCGAACCTGATGTACTGGCTTTTTCTTTAGTGCGCACGCCAGAGCGCGAAGCTAAATTTATCTGGGTTGCGCCGCTGTTTCATATGGAGCTGTCGGTCTACAGCCTGGCCGCGCGTAATTTAACGGCGACGTCTATTGAAGAGTTGAAAGCCGGGATTACCGGTGTCAAACGCGATGATGTTGTGGCGCACTATTTACTACAACGCGACTTTGAGTTCGGCGACACCTTATTAGAAGTGAAAGATACCACCGACACCTTTAAGCTACTGTTAAAACAGCGGGTAGATTATATCCCGGCCACGCCGCTGGTAATTCAGGCTGTGTGTAAGACTATTGGCTGTAAAGCTGAAGATTTTAAGCTGAA
Source organism: Rheinheimera sp. (assembly GCA_041618685.1). Classification (GTDB taxonomy): domain Bacteria; phylum Pseudomonadota; class Gammaproteobacteria; order Enterobacterales; family Alteromonadaceae; genus Alishewanella. Next base: position 4,485 of record JBFKFH010000084.1, on the reverse strand, counting down.
TTTTACTATTCACGACCTGCCGCAAGATTTTTATCTGGCGGCGTCGTTGGGTACATCTGCCGAATTGATAGCGCGGCTGCAGCAAGCTGCAGCGTCGTTAATTGAAACAGTGCCAGAGATTAACTGAGCAGTTCGCTTGCGGCTAGCTGTTGTGTTCTGTGCTGCTTTGCGGCGCTAACCCTGCCAATATCGCACAATGTGAATTGTGGTCGCCGCTGCAGCAATCAGATAACTGCTGCAGCACTTGCTGCATTTGCTGCAGCTCGTTTATTTTCTGGTTAATATCGGCCAGATGCTGCTCCGCCAGGCGCTTTACGGCCCGGCTTTCACGGGCCGGGTCACGCCACAGCTGCAGCAACGACAATATCTCGTTTAACGAAAACCCCAGCTTTCTGGCCCGGGCGATAAAGCCCAGCTGCTGGAGCTGCTGGTTATTGTACAGCCGGTAGCCAGCGTCGGTGCGTGGCGATTTAGCCAGCAAGCCACTTTGCTCGTAATGACGGATCATTTTCGCCGACAGCCCACTGGCTTTAGCCGCTTCGCCGATAGTTAACAGGGTGCTCATGGCTACTCCTTAATTTTCCAGCGTTGTAATAACAAGGCATTGCTGACTACCAGCAAGCTGCTGCTAGCCATGGCCGCGCCGGCTATTACCGGGTTTAAATAGCCCAGCGCCGCCAGCGGTATACCGATGATATTAAAAATAAACGCCCAGAACAGGTTTTGCTGAATTTTACGGTAGGTTTTACCGGCCAGTGTCAGGGCTGCGGCAACCAGTACCGGTTCACCGCGCATTAGGGTAATAGCTGCCGCGCTGACGGCGACCTCGGTGCCCGTTGCCATGGCAATGCCTAAATCAGCCTGCGCCAATGCCGGCGCGTCGTTAATGCCGTCGCCCACCATCGCCACGTGGTAACCTTCACGCTGGCACTGCTGAATAAAACTGGCTTTATCGGCAGGTAATACTTCTGCCTGATAGCTGTCCAGCTTCAACTCAGCGGCAACAACTTCGGCACTGGCTTTGCTGTCGCCGGTTAACATGGCAACCTTAACACCCTGCTGCTGTAACTGCGCTACCGCCGCTTTAGCATGCGTTTTTAGCATATCACTGAAACAAAATAGTCCCAGCAGTTCAATGTTTTGCTGCTGCTTTCTGGCCAACCAGGAGATAGATGCACCTTTGGCTGTAATGCGGTCCAGCGGCAATTCCAGCCCCAGTTCACGCATCCAGTGGCTACTGCCAAGCATCAACTCAGTGCCTTCATGCTGTGCTTTTACGCCCTTGCCGGCTACGACGGCAAAATCAGTGATGGCAAGTGGGGCAATATTTTCCTGCTCTGCTCTGGCCAGTATCGCTTTAGCCAGCGGGTGTTCGCTGTGTTGTTGCAATGAGACCGCCAGCTGCAAAAGGTCGCTGTCTGTACCACTCAGGGCCGTTAACTGGCTTAGCTGCGGCTTGCCCTCGGTAAGGGTGCCGGTTTTATCAAATACGACATAATCTATCCGGGTTGCCCGTTCCAGGGCTACGGCATCTTTGACCAGAATGCCATGACGTGCGGCTGTACCGGTGCCGGCCATGATCGCTGCCGGAGTCGCCAGGCCCAATGCACAGGGACACGCAATAACCAGCACCGCTACTGCGTTTAATATGCCCAGCGTCCAGTCGCCGCTGCTAAAGCCCCAACCGAGTAACGTAATCAGTGCGATCACCAGTACTACCGGTACAAATATGCTGCTGATCTTGTCGACTAATGCCTGTACCGGGGCTTTGGCGCCCTGAGCCTGTTCTACCAGACGGATAATTTTTGCCAGCGTTGATTCGGCACCTACGCTGGTAGCACGCAGCTCCAGTACGCCGTCCAGATTCAGTGCGCCGCCAACGACCTTATCACCACTGCTTTTATGTAAGGGTAAACTTTCGCCACTGATCAGCGCTTCATCAACATGGCTGTCACCACTAAGTACTTCGCCGTCTACTGCAATGCGCTCGCCCGGTTTAACCTGCACTGTTTCACCGCTTTGCACCGTTGCCGCAGCAACCAGGCGCCAGCTGCCATCCCGCTTAACTCTGGCCTCACTCGGTTTAAGGTTCTCCAGCGCTCGCAGTGCATCGGTAGTACGCCGCTTAGCGCGGTGCTCAAGAAATTTGCCCAGCAGCACCAGAGTTAACACGGCAGCACTGCTTTCAAAATACAGGTGCGGCATACCGTGGTGGCCATCGAAGCTATACCACAAATACAGTGACAAGCCATAAGCCGCGCTGGTACCAATAGCCACCAGCAAATCCATATTGCCGCTGCCGGCTTTTACCGCGCCCCAGCCGGCTTTATAAAACCGCGCGCCGAAATAGAACTGCACCGGCGTAGCCAGCAGCCACTGCCACAAAGCAGGTAGCATCCAATCTTCGCCAAATAGCATCCCCAGCATAGGTAACACCAGTGGCAATGTCAGTACGGCAGCACCCACCACCGGCCACCAGGCCTGACGGTAGAATGGCGTCGTGTCGCTGTCTGCGGCCGCGGTAGATGACGGCTTTTCAGCCAGGGTATAACCCGAGCCGGCCAGTGCTTGTTGCAGCGTTGCCGCGTCAACCGACTCAAGCAGTGTCAGGTTAACCTGCTCTGTAGCAAGATTTACCTGGGCACTGAGTACACCGGGCACCTTCAGCAGGGCTTTTTCTACCCGGCCAGCACAGGACGAACAGGTCATGCCGCTTACGTTATACTGCTGCTGGCGCTGTTTTATCTGATAGCCAGCATTATTGACGGCGGCGATTAGCGCTGCCGTATCGGCATTGCCGGTAATACTGGCGGTTTCATTCGCCAGATTAACACTGGCATTGATTACGCCTGCAACCTGCTGCAGCGCTTTTTCTATACGGCCTACACATGACGCACAGCTCATGCCTGCTATAGGTAGTTGTACCGTGTTGTTCATCATTCAGCTCCGGTTATATCTTTGGTACAGTGTTGTCAGGTTAGACCTTGCCCTTGTGGTAAGGTCAAGCTTTGGCCATATTATTTTTCCGTAACGTTGCTGTTTTCTTCCGCCGGCTCAGGCATGCAGTGCCTGCATTGATTGCAACGCACAGTCGGTAACAAAACCGCCATTGATCTCTGTCAGTTCGGCCGGCGTAAACGTTAGTAGCCATTGTTGCGACTGCATGTAAGCAAATAGCTGAAACAGTTCGTCGCATTGCGCCATCTCCAGCGCCGGTTGCAACAGGCTCCAGTAACTCAGGATCTGTAGCTGATGTCCGCTTTGAAAGAAGGTCATGCCAAGGCAGCCCGGTCGGGCGCGGAAAAAGCGCAACAGGTCGGTATTTACAAACTGTTCAACCTGGTCGATGTTGCCGGGCAAGGCGACGGCACGCCATAACAGCATCTTCATAATGTCACTCCGGTGATGGAACCGGTGCCAAGCGTAGACCCTGCCCTTATGGCAAGGTCAAGCAGTTGTTTTACTCGCCGTTGCTGATCGTTAGCACAGCCTGCCGCCGTAAAGTCAGCGTAACGTTAATCTGTGGTATGCAAGCAATCTGCTGTTAGCGCGGTCTTGTGTTTTAGCCCGACGAACCCAACGAATAAAGCAGTGGTTGGCACATTGCTGATACTAAGGAGCAAATATGATTAAGTTCTATTACCACCCGTCACCTAATCCGGCCAAAGTTGCCTTGCTACTGGAAGAAACCGGCCTGGCATACCAGATGGTGCCGGTAGATACCCGCAAGGGCGAGCAGCACAGCGACGCGTTTCTGGCGATAAATCCCAACGCTAAAACACCGGCCATAGTCGATGGCGACACCACTGTATTTGATAGCAATGCGATTTTGCTGTATCTGGCAGAGAAAAGTGGCCAGTTTTTATCAGATAACACACCAGAGCAGCACGGCGCTATGCTGTCCTGGCTAATGTTTATCGCCACCGGCATCGGCCCTTATACCGGTCAGTACGTGCACTTTAACCACTTTGCCCCTGAGCCAAAAGACTACGCAGTCAATCGCTACCACTTTGAAGCCTGGCGGCACTGGAATATTATTGAACAGCGACTGGCAAAACAGCCGTATATGTTGGGCGATCGTTACACCCTGGTTGATATGGCAGTATGGGGTTGGGCCCGGGCTATTCCATTTGCACTGGGCGCAGATGCGTTTGAAAAACTGCCGAATGTAAAACGCCTGCTTGACACCATCAACGCCAGACCCGCCGCACAACGCGCCGAAGCGTTAAAAAACCAGCATCAGTTTAAAACCGACATGGACGATGAAGCACGTAAAGCCATGTTCCCACAGAACGAGCGGTTGAAGAGCTAGCCAGATATGCGGCCCGCCAAGCAGGCCGCTAATCATCCCGGGTTAATACTTCCAGCAGTTCAATTTCAAATAACAGATTGCTGTTAGGCGGTATCATCGTACCAATTTGGCGTTCACCATAGGCCAGTGCTGCCGGCACCCACAGCTTGCGCGTGCCACCGGTTTTCATGCCT
>JBFKFH010000083.1:0-12835 GCA_041618685.1 Rheinheimera sp. | reverse complement strand
TTAGAGTTTCTGTCTATGCTGCTGTATGCCAGCGGTGGTAAAGCGTTGGCGTTGTTTTTTGGCCAGCCACACCGGGTGCGTTATTTAAACCGCATTGGCGCCAGCCTGATGTTTGCCGTCGCGCTGTGGATGCTGCTGGGTTAAGCCGGGCGGCATGGCGTTATACAGTGCGCTACTAACGCGGCTGATAAAGGCCGTGCGCAGGCAAGATTTAAATATTGGGTTAAGCTGTTAACTGACATTAATGGGTTAACCCAAGAGGTGGTGATATGGCTGGCCACAACATCTTCGCATGTAGCAACAAAAAGCACAGCCGGACATTGTCATGCTTAGTGCTACCTGCAGCTGCTTCATGCCGAACCCGAGTGTAACTTATGGCTGACTATCGCCAGCCCGGCGTTTACATTGAGGAAACTCCAGCAGGTGTGCAGGCCATTACTGGCATAAACACGGCCATTGCAGCCTTTGTCGGGCCAGCTGTACGCGGTAGGGTTGGTGAGCCTGTACTAATTAGCAGTTTCGCCCAGTATGTGCAGCACTTTGGCAGTGAAGCGGATGCAATGAGCGTTGCCGTTAACACTTTTTATTTGAATGGCGGCCAGCAGGCATTGGTGTGCAGGCTGGCTGGCAATGGCCGCCGCTGTGCCCGTGTAGATCTGCCTGGTGTCAGCACCCGGGGTGAGCTTCTGCCCGGAGTGTTGCAAGTACAGGCTCGCAGTGAAGGCCGCTGGGGTAACGCATTATTGGTCTTTGTACAAAACAGTAATTGTGCTGCCGGCACCTTTGATTTGCAGGTCGGGCAGCAAGATGCAAAGGGTAAATACATCAGGCTGGAACAGTTCAGTGCGCTGTCGGTAGTTGCCGGCAATAAATATTTCGCAGAGCGCCAAATTAACAGCCACTCAGCCTTGATCCGTGTCAGCGTAAACCGGCAGTATGCAGCTAATTTTTCGCCACCCTTTACTGTGGCAGAAACCGCCACTAGGGGAAAAAATGCAGCAGGTGGTGCACGCCTGCAATACGGCAATGATGGTGCAACACTTCAACATACTGATTATCGGCGCTTCTATCACAGTATGTTGCAATACAGCGCGTTTAGCATGCTAGTGTTACCCGGGCAATATTGGCAAGCCGATGCCGCCGCGATCAGTAACGACATCATTCGGGCGAGCCTGGTATTTTGTCAGCATTATCGCATTGCTATGCTGTTGCTGGATCTGGCGCCAGACTGCGAATTGACCAGCAGTTCAGCCGTATCGGCATTAAAACTACCACTCTCGGCGTACGCCGCATTGTATTACCCCTGGGTGGCCATTGCCGATCCCTTCGCGCTAAATGCTTCTTCTGTCAACACCGCTGAACGCTATGTACCGCCGGCGGCAATTGCTGCTGCACTTTACGGCAAAAATGATTTGAAACACGGCGTTTGGAAAGCGCCTGCGGGTGTTGATGCCGCTGTAGCAAATGTGGTCGATCTGGCGTTTACGGTTACCGAACGCTTGCAGCAGCAATTAAATCCGCTTGGCATCAATTGTATTCGGCGGCTGCCGGCAGTAGGCACCGTGGTTTGGGGAGCCCGCACTCTGGCAAGTGCACAGCAAGCGGAGGGGCGTTATGTGTCGGTGCAGCGTAGCGCTATTTATATTGAACAAAGTGTCCGCAATAGCCTGCAGTGGGTAGTGTTTGAGCCGAACAGCGAGCCAACCTGGCGCGCGGTACGCAGCTGCGTAAGCAGTTTTTTAATGTCGCTTTACCGAGCCGGTGCTCTGGTTGGCACTAAGCCTGAGCAGGCTTTTTTTGTGCAGTGCGGCCTGGGCGAAACGATGACCAACACCGACCTGTCTCAGGGCAAACTGAATATTGTTATAGGTTTTGCCATGCAAAAGCCGGCAGAGTTTCAGCTAATACGATTAACGCTAACGCAATAATTTATGCCGCGCACCCAACTTATCGCTATCGCAGCGCGAAATTCGTGCAGCACCACATCAGCGCTGACAAACAGTTACAGATTTTTTTTTAACCAATTTTACAATGGCCTTCCCATCCGGTTATCTACCCGCCGGCACTTTGTACGCCAATGTTTAAAGGAAAGTAAATGAAGGCTTCTAACTTGATGATTGCGTTTTTGTTTATCGCCATGCTGGCAGGTTGTGTGTCAACGGCAAAAATGTCTGGCCCGGCCAATCAGATTGCACTGGCGCACTATACGGTGCAGGGCGCTAATCCGTATGCCTGGAACCAACCGCTGGTATTTGGCCGCTGGCAGACTGAGAAAATGTCAGATTATGGTCGGGTTGATGGCGGCCTGGCGTTCAAAAATTTTGATATTGGTGCCAGCTATAATGCCCGCCGCCTGACAACAAATACTGGTACAACAGCCTTTTGCAGTGGGTTACTGGTGGGCATAGGCCGTCGCAACACCCAGCTTGATCCGACACTCGGCCGTTTACCGGTGCTTAGCTGTACCTTAACCGGTGCGCATCAGGCAACGTTGTCATTGCGACAAGACCAGCTTAATCGTCTGAGCGGCGAGCTGATATCAGGCACAGCACGCTACCAGGTGGTATCAGAGCACCAGATTGACGGCGCGCTGTTCTCCAGTGCCGTACCTGTTGGTTTTCACATCAAACAAAACCAGACTGTATTGTGGTCGGTAGAAAAAATAAATGCCGGCCAGGTACAGGTATGGCAGCAAACAGCAGAAACCGAGCAAGATTTACTGGCCGCTATCAGCTTTGTACTGCTGGCAACCGATTTTGATAATTTGCTTTGGGATGACGTGTCTGCAGAGTAACCGCAGCAGCTGACGAACAATAAGATTACATGAGGTGTATTAAGAATGGTGGCCCCAGCTGGACTCGAACCAGCGACCGATCGATTATGAGTCGAGCGCTCTAACCAACTGAGCTATGGGGCCACATCGCTCATGTTAACGGGTTACGCTAACGAGCGGCAGGCAGTATAAAAACTTTTGCTGGTTTTGTCATCCCGCTTGTTGGGCTAAGTGCGGTTAATTGCTGCTTTTTTACGCTGACAGCTGCAGAAATAATAAAGGCGCCGTCGGGCGCCTTTATTATTTCTGCTAGTTAAGCTGCTATTTACTCGTCAAGGAAGCTTTTTAACACTTCTGAACGTGAAGGGTGGCGCAGTTTACGCAGTGCTTTGGCTTCAATCTGACGGATACGTTCACGGGTTACGTCAAACTGCTTACCTACTTCTTCCAACGTATGGTCGGTATTCATGTCGATACCAAAACGCATACGCAGTACTTTGGCTTCGCGGGCGGTTAAGCCGGCTAACACTTCGTTGGTGGCGTTTTTCAGGCTTTCCATGGTGGCAGAATCTAACGGAGACTCACCAGTCGCATCTTCGATAAAATCACCCAGATGCGAATCTTCATCATCACCAATCGGTGTTTCCATTGAAATAGGCTCTTTGGCGATTTTCAGCACTTTACGGATCTTGTCTTCCGGCATTTGCATGCGCTCTGACAATTCTTCCGGTGACGGTTCGCGGCCCATTTCCTGCAACATTTGGCGTGAAATACGGTTCAGCTTGTTGATCGTTTCAATCATGTGCACCGGAATACGGATGGTGCGGGCCTGATCCGCGATTGAGCGGGTAATAGCCTGTCGGATCCACCAGGTGGCATAGGTTGAAAACTTATAACCACGGCGGTATTCGAACTTATCTACCGCTTTCATCAAACCGATATTACCTTCCTGAATTAAATCAAGGAATTGCAAACCGCGGTTGGTGTATTTTTTCGCAATGGAGATAACCAGACGTAAGTTCGCTTCAACCATCTCTTTTTTCGCCCGGCGCGCTTTGGCTTCACCGATTGACATACGACGGTTGATATCTTTTATTTTAAAGATGCTTAAGCCGGTTTCTTCTTCTACCTTTTTCAGCTTTTCAATGCTGCGCACCAATTCTTCCTGCATTTCCTGCAGTTTAACCGAGTACGGCTTATTGGCGGCGATTTCAGCGGATAACCAGGCAGTTGAAGTTTCAGCACCGGTAAAGGCTTTGACAAAGTTCTTTTTCGGCATTTTGGCGTATTCAACGCAATGCTTCATTACGATACGTTCCTGCACCCGTACCCGGTCCATCATTTCGCGCATGTTTTTAACCAGGCGGTCGAACTGTTTTGGTACCAGACGGAAGCAGCGGAACACTTCGCTTAACTTTTCAATTTCGCTTTTAGTGGTCGCGTGTTCGCGGCCGTTCGCAACAATTGAGTTACGGGTAACGTCGTATTGCGTACGTAACTCGCCAAATTTCAGCCGCGCCATCTCCGGATCAGGGCCGGTATCGCCGTCGTCAGAATCACTGTCTGAGTCGTCGTCATCGTCTGAGTCGTCGTCATCGTCTTGTTGATCTTCCGGTACGTCAGAACCAATGTGGCTACCTGCGATAGGCGCTTCGTCTACTTCGTTCGGGTCAATAAAGGCGCTGACAATGTCACTTAACCGAATTTCTTCAGCTTCGTACTTATCCCACTGTTCCAGCAGGTAAGTGATGGCTTCCGGATATTCCGCGACAGAGCTTTGTACGGTGTTAATGCCGTCTTCAATACGCTTGGCGATATCAATTTCGCCCTCACGGGTCAGTAGTTCCACTGTACCCATTTCACGCATATACATCCGTACCGGGTCAGTGGTGCGGCCCAGTTCTTTGTCTACGCTAACCAGAGCCTGCGCTGCTTCTTCAACAGCGTCTTCATCTGTGGTGGCATCGGCCATGATCAGATCATCGGCATCCGGGGCGCTTTCAAACACCTGGATCCCCATGTCATTGATCATGCGGATAATGTCTTCTATCTGATCAGAATCGATAATGTCTTGCGGCAGGTGGTCATTCACCTCAGCAAAGGTCAGATAACCTTGCTCTTTACCTTTGATGATCAGGAGTTTTAACTGCGACTGAGGATTTTGCTCCATAGAGACTTATCTTCCACCAATTTGATTAATGTAAAATTGCGAACTAGCGATTATAACAAAGCGCGGCTTTTCTAGCCAGCCGCATTAGGTCGCAAGCTTTGGTTTTTTGCTTTTTAATGCTTGTAGCAGCAGTTTATATTCATGCCATTCGGCTTTACTTAACTGTTGCAGTTTATCTTTACGTTCCAGCGCTTCCAGTCTTTGTTGCAGATACTGATCCTCAATAGAGTGGAAAGTATCCATAAATTCCTGTGACAACTGTTCGGGTTCAATTTGATGATCCCAAGCGGCCAATGTCATCAGAATACTGTGTTCGGGTAAGTCCCGCCATTGTTCCAGCAGCTGCGCCGTCGTTAAATCCGGTTGCTGCTGCAGCCGTTGCTGCAATGTTAGCAGTAAACTGATACCGGGAATATTTGCCTCGGCCAGTTCAGGTGCATCCGGTAGCACTCTGGCTAAATTGGGGTACTGCAGCAATAAACCAATAGCACGGCGCATGGGGGTAATTTTCATTGCCGCCCGTTTTACCCGGTTGCTGGCCCGGTTAACCGCGGCTTTAGTACGTTCCCGCGGCTTACCCAGCAAATTAGCCAGTTTATCGCCCAGGCTGTCGCGGTAAAACTCGCTGGGTATTTGTTTAATTAATTCCGTAGCCTTAACCGACAGTGCGGATTTACCCGCGTCGGTGCTGGGGTCAAATTCCTGAACTAAATATTCAAATAAATACTGATTAAGTGGCATTGCACCTGCAACACGTTGCAAAAACGCCGCCTTGCCTTCTTTTTGTACCAATGAGTCCGGGTCTTCGCCGTCGGGCAAAAACACAAAATTGAGTTCAACACCGTCTTTTAACTGCGGCAGGGCACTTTGTAACGCGCGCCAGGCTGCATCACGCCCTGCGCGGTCGCCGTCGTAACAACACACTACTTTGGGCGTGTAACGAAACAGCGTATGCATATGATCAGAGGTCGTGGCAGTACCCAGGCATGCTACGGCAAAGCGGATATCATGCTCGGCCAGTGCGACAACATCCATATAGCCTTCAACGACTAATACCTGCTCTAAATGACCGGGCTGCTGCCGAGCCTCATACAAGCCGTATAATTCCCGGCCTTTATGAAATAACCGGCTTTCGGGTGAGTTCAAATATTTAGGTGTACCATCGCCGAGCACCCGGCCACCAAATGCTATAACCCGGCCCCGCCTGTCTCGGATAGGAAACATGAGTCGTTCACGAAAAAAGTCGTACTCACGGCCATTGTCGTTACGGTTTATCAGGCGCAGTTCAACCAGCTGATCGCGAAGTTGACGGTTATTGGCCGGGCTTAAACGTTTTAGCAGGTTGTCCCAGCCATCCGGCGCATAGCCAATGGCGAAGTCGGTCAGTGTTTTTTCGCTCAGGCCGCGTTTGGCAACATAGTCTTGCACGGCTGTGGCGTTAGGGTGGCTTTGCAGCTGCTGTTGATAAAACTCAGCGGCTTGCTGCATCAGATGGTAATCATCGGCCTGTGCGCTTGGCCGGCTTTTACCTGCACCTTGTTCACGCGGCACTTCTAGATGGTGCTGTTGTGCCAGTTCTTCGATGGCCTCAACAAACTCCAGCTGTTCAAACTCCATCATAAAGCTGATGGCGTTGCCATGCGCACCACAGCCAAAGCAATGATAAAACTGTTTGTCCGGACTTACGGTAAAAGAGGGAGATTTTTCGCTATGGAATGGGCAACAGGCGGCATAATTTCTACCGGCTTTTTTCAACGGTACGCGCTGATCAATCAGTTCAACGATGTCGGTTCGGGCCAACAATTCGTCGATAAACTGTCTGGGAATTTGTCCTGCCACCTTTTTCCTTCGGCGTTATTCAGAAAAAGACAAACCGTGCCTTGCGGGCACGGTATGCAGATGTCGACTTTGCGATGTTACTCCGGGCTTCTCAATGCGGGCACTTGCATACCTGCAGTCAGCTCCGGGCCGCTAAGCGAGTACTCTTAAGCTACTAAAGCTTAGTACAGCTTGATGCGACGTGCGTTTTCGCGAGACAGCTTCTTAGCATGACGCTTAACAGCTGCTGCTTTTTTACGCTTACGGATCCAGGTTGGCTTCTCGTAGAATTCTTTAGCGCGAACGTCAGCTAATACACCAGCTTTTTCGCATGAGCGCTTGAAACGACGTAATGCTACGTCAAACGGTTCGTTTTCTTTTACTTTAACAACAGGCATTAAATTCTCACCTCAGGGCCAAATTGGTTATCTCTGAACCAATACGATTAAAAATGGTGCGGCATTTTACGCAAAAAGATAGGACGATGTAAAGCAGTTCTGCGATCTAAATCCGATCCTCTGGCTCTGTTTGCATTGAGCCGTTACAATGGCGGCCATTTTAGCGGACTTGAGACACAGATGCGAGTTTTAGGTATAGAAACATCCTGCGATGAAACCGGTATTGCGATCTATGATGGTGAGCGGGGTTTATTAAGCCACGTGCTATATAGCCAGATCCCGCTGCATGCTGATTATGGTGGGGTAGTGCCGGAGTTGGCGTCGCGTGATCATATCCGCAAAACAATTCCACTGATTAAGCAGGCGCTGGCTGAAGCCGGTTGCGACGCTGCAGATATAGATGGTGTAGCGTATACCGCAGGCCCCGGCTTAGCCGGGGCTTTACTGGTCGGTGCGGCCATTGGCCGGTCGCTGGCGATGGCGTGGCAAAAGCCTGCGCTGGCGGTACATCATATGGAAGGGCATTTATTAGCACCTATGCTGGAAGCGCGGGCGCCAGAGTTCCCGTTTCTGGCTTTGCTGGTATCTGGTGGCCATACCCAATTAGTTGCGGTCGAGGGTATTGGCCGCTATCAACTGCTGGGTGAGTCAATCGACGATGCAGCCGGTGAAGCCTTTGACAAAACTGCAAAGCTGATGGGGCTGGATTACCCGGGAGGCCCTTTGCTGGCCAAGCTGGCAACACAGGGCGACGCAAAAAAATATAAGTTTCCGCGACCGATGACCGATCGCCCGGGGTTGGATTTTAGCTTTAGTGGTTTGAAAACTTCAGCCGCCAACGTTATTGCCAAAGAAGGTAACAGTGCTGCGGTACAAGCCGATATTGCCGCGTCATTTCAACAGGCCGTGGTAGATACGCTGGTGATTAAATGTGAGCGGGCATTACAGCAAACCGGCTATAACAGACTGGTTATTGCCGGCGGAGTAAGTGCCAACACCTCGTTACGTGAGCAGCTGGCTGGCTTGTTGGCGCGCTATGGCGGTGAAGTGTTTTATCCGCGCAAAGAGTTCTGCACTGATAACGGCGCAATGATAGCGCTGGCCGGTTACTACCGTTTAGCTGCCGGGCAACAGCAGGATTTAACGATTGGCGTGACACCACGCTGGCCAATGCAGGATTTACCTGCGCTTTGAATACAGCGGCGTCAGCATAAGTAGCATCAAGGTTGGGATCCGCTGTGGCGAGCCAAGGCGGGAATGGCTACCGAAAGCCCGGGCCGAGCTGCGCTATTCTCTGATCCGCTTGGTTTTATCCCACACTTTACTTTCTTTACCCTGCCACAGCCGGACAATATTTTCGCGATGGCGCAGAATAATCAGAATGCTCAGCATTAACACCGGAATGGTATATAACGGTTTGATAAACCAGGTAAAAACAGGGGCCAGGCCAACTGCTACTATCGCGGCCAGTGATGAATAACCGCTAAGTGCGACGATAATCAGCCAGCTGCCGACCAGCAAACCGGCCAGATCCAGACCTATCGGCATCATAGTACCAAAGGCGGTGGCGACAGCTTTGCCGCCCTTAAAACCAAAAAATAACGGAAAAATATGTCCGACACAGGCGCTTATTGCGATCAAGCCGAGAAACAGCGGTTCTATTTTCAGAAAGTAGGAGCCCCAAACCGGAATGGTGCCTTTGAGGATATCAAATACTAGCACCAGCACCGCCGGCAGTTTTCCGCCAAGGCGCAGTACATTGGTCGCGCCCGGATTACCGGAACCATATAAACGGGGGTCGGGTAAGCGAAACAGCTTGCTGACCAGCACTGCCGACGAAATGGAGCCACATAGATAGGCTGCCAGCATCATAATTCCAATCAGCGGGGTCATTAAGGCGGTTCCTCAGCACCAGTTTTTACGTTAAGATTGCGGCTTGATTCAAGGCCTGCAGAATATAGGGTTTTCGCGGTTTTTCCTATCCGACCAGCCTACCTGAAATGAGAAATAACGCAATGCGGATGTAACTGAATGGACATAGTTTTTATAAAACAGCTACAAGTGGACACGGTCATCGGCGTTTACGACTGGGAAAAGACTATGCAGCAGAGCCTGTTTCTGGATCTGGCACTTACCTGCGATCAGCGCGCTGCTGCGGCAGCAGACAACATTAAACTGGCTCTGGATTATGCGGTAATTGCAGAAAAAGTCAGCCAGCTGATTACTGCGCAACCGATAGAGTTGATAGAAACGGTCGCCGAGCGCGTCGCCGCTATGTTACTGGCTGAATTTATGACCAGCCAGGTCGAGGTCACGGTAAGTAAACCCGGTGCTATACCCCAGGCCCAGACCGTGGGTGTGCGGATAGTGCGGAGTCGCAGCTAATGGCAAAAATTTATATCAGTATCGGCAGCAATACTAACCGGCAGTTTCATATTCAGGCGGCGGTCAGCGCCTTGCAGCAACACTTTGGTCAGCTGCAATTATCGTCTGTATATGAAAGTGAAGCCGTTGGCTTTGCCGGTGATGCGTTTTATAACCTGGTCGCTGCAGCAAAGACTAGCTTGCCGGTGGCGGACTGTATTGCACTGTTTAAGCAGATTGAAGATCGGTATGGCCGGGACCGCACTGCTGCGAGGTTTAGTGGCAGGACACTTGACCTGGATTTGCTGACCTATGACGATATGATTTGCCAGCGGCCGGTGGAGCTGCCGCGGGCTGAGATAACTGAAAACGCCTTTGTATTATTGCCTTTGGCGGAACTGGCGCCACAAGACATTCATCCGCTGACCGGACTAAGCTACGCAACCTTATGGCAGCAATACGATAAACAACAAAAGCTATGGCCGGTGCCATTTACCTGGAGTGTGCAGCAGTGAGTACAGTGGAAGTCATTATTCTTGCAATTATTCAAGGTCTTACTGAATTTCTACCAATTTCGTCTTCTGCTCATCTTATCTTACCGTCCGCCATATTAGGCTGGCAGGATCAGGGCCTGGTATTTGACGTTGCGGTGCATGTGGGGACATTGCTGGCGGTCATGCTGTATTTTCGCCGTGATATTGCCGCGCTGACCGTTGGCTGGGTGCAATCGCTGGGCGGCAAACACAGTACCGATAGCAAGTTAGCCTGGTGGGTAATACTGGCAACCATCCCGGCAGGATTAGCTGGTTTACTGGGGGCGGATTTAATTGAAACCTTTTTACGTTCGCCCTATGTCATCGCCATTACTACCATTGCATTTGGCTTAGCGTTATGGCTGGCGGATGCGACAGCGAAACAATTGCAGACTATGGAACAGCTAACCTGGAAACAGGCACTGCTGATTGGTGTGGCGCAGGCGCTTGCACTTATTCCCGGCACTTCCCGCTCGGGCATTACCATGACAGCTGCGCTAATGCTGGGGTTGGATCGGGTAAGCGCGGCCCGTTTTTCATTTTTATTGTCCATTCCTATCATCGTGCTCAGCGGCGGTTATCAGGCCTCCAAACTGCTGGCTGAACCCACGCATTACGATATTAACGCTATTGCGTTAGGGAGTGGCTTGTCGTTTGTTAGCGCTTTTATTTGTATCCACTTATTTTTAAAAGTGATTGAACGCATGGGCATGTTGCCATTTGTTATTTATCGCCTGCTGTTAGGTGTGGTGTTATTACTGGTGTTAAATGGCGCCGTCTAAGGCGCTGTAGTTTGGGGGTAGTGGGCTTTTGCTGCGCTGATGGCATCGAGCCTTGCGCGCTGCAAGCCTGCTTTTATCGCTTCGCCGGTCAAGCCTTGCGCCAGCAAATCTTTGGCGTTTACCTGCCGCGCAGCGTGCGCCAGCGCTTGCAGATAAGCAGCTTGTGGGTAATCTGCCTGTTCAAAGCCGGTCCGGCCGCGTAAATCTGCGGTACAGCTGAGTAATATATCATCCAGTCGCTTTGGTTTACGCCACAAATCTATTGCGTCAAATAACTGCAATACGGTGCTGCTTTTGAGCTGATTAGCGCGGTGAATTATCTGATGATTCCGACATACCAGCAGCGCCAGTTCGCGACAGTCATTCGGTATGCGCAGCCGGTCAGACAATTGATTAATCAATGGCAGGCCGGTGTGTTCATGGCCATGATGGGCCGGCCAAAGCTCAGGCTTGGTTATGCCTTTGCCTAAATCATGCACCAGGGCAGCAAAACGGATATCGATACGGGGCGTTAGTGCAGCGGCCTGCTGCAACACCATCATCGTATGCACGCCAGTATCGATTTCAGGGTGCCATTGCGGTGGTTGTGGTACGCCCCATAATGCAGATAATTCGGGCATCAGCACCTGCAATGCACCGGTATCCTGCAGTAGCTGAAAATAGGCCTGCGGTGTTTGCTCGCTAAGTGCTTTGGCAGTTTCCTGCCATACCCGCTCGGGGGTGAGGCTGGAAAGCTCATCGCTAAGCTGGCGCATCAGAGCTTGTGTCTCTGTGGCCACTGTAAAGCCTAAGTGCGCATAGCGGGCATAAAAGCGGGCCACACGCAGCACGCGCAGCGGATCTTCGGCAAAGGCCGCCGAAACATGGCGCAGCACTTTGTGTTTAATATCAGCCACACCGTTAAACGGATCCACCAGACTGCCGTCGTCGGCCTGGGCAATGGCGTTGATGGTCAGGTCACGGCGCAGTAAATCCTGTTCCAGAGTGACATCTGGTGCGGCATAGACAGTAAAACCGGTGTAGCCTTTGCCACTTTTACGCTCTGTTCGGGCCAGCGCATGCTCTTCTTTGGTCTGCGGATGCAAAAAAACCGGAAAGTCTTTGCCCACCTGCTGATAGCCTAAATCCAGCATTTGTTGCGGCGTAGCGCCGACAATGACCCAGTCACGTTCGTGAAACGGGTAACCCAAAAGATTGTCACGTACTGCACCACCAACCAGATATCGTTGCACCAGCTTTCCTGTCGACTGTTTTTTTGCCATTATACCCGTCGTCTTTCAAAATGCACGGTTGCAACCCTTTGCAGCGCCCTAACCAGCAGGAAGCAGTATGTATACCGGATTTTTCGGCCTCAGCAGTGCCCCATTCTCTATTGCCCCCAACCCGGACTTTATGTATTTAAGCCCGCGTCATGCTGAGGCCCTGGCGCATTTACGCTTTGGTTTGGGAGACGCTGGCGGCTTTGTGTTACTGACCGGCGAAGTTGGCACCGGCAAAACCACGGTCTCGCGCTGTTTACTGCAAGAGCTGGACGAGCGGGCAGAGGTTGCATTTATCCTCAACCCAACACTGTCGGAGTTAGAACTGCTGGCCGCCATTTGTGATGAGCTTAAAATACGGTACAAAAAAGCTGATGCCAGCCTGAAATTGCTTGGCGACAAAATTAAAGCCAGGCTACTGAAGAATCATGCTGCGGGAAAGCACACGCTGTTGATCATTGATGAAGCGCAACATTTGCAACCTGCGGTGTTAGAGCAATTGCGCTTACTGACCAATCTGGAAACCAATACCCGTAAGTTGTTTCAGGTTATCTTAATCGGCCAGCCCGAATTGCAGCAGCTGCTAAAACGCAATGATTTACGTCAGCTGGCGCAGCGCATTACCGCACGTTACCACTTGTTGCCGCTGGATCTGGATGAAGTGAAACACTACCTCAAATACCGCCTGCAGGTAGCGGGCTGTACCCGACCGGTATTTGAAGATAAGGCGGTGAAACG
>JBFKFH010000082.1:0-12903 GCA_041618685.1 Rheinheimera sp. | reverse complement strand
CCCCCTGAAAACACCCATGAAGGGGGTATAAAAAACTTGCGAAAGTATACTTATTTACCTTCAATTTGCAACAAAAAGCGGCGCATACCGCCCGCCAGTACAGATATCTGGTACAGATTGCTGCATTATTACTCAGCAATATTTAACTTATTAATTATTCCGTCTAACTCATCCAGACTGCTGTAGCTTATTTCAAGCTTACCTTTTCCTTTGCCGTTATAACTTATTTGCACCGGTGCGGCGAAACGATCACTCAGGCGCTGCTCTAATGCAACCACATCAGGATCACGGGGTTTTTCAGCTGCAACGGGTTTAGGTTCCAGAATGCGCCGCACCAGGTTTTCTGTTTCACGGACGGTCAGTTGCTTTGCCGCGACCAAACGACCGGCATCGGACTGTTCTATATCTTTTAGCGCCAACAGAGCGCGGGCATGGCCCATTTCAATATCACCATGCTCAAGCAGCAACTTTACATCGTCGTTTAACTGATTTAATCGCAGCAAGTTGGTCACACTAGCGCGCGATTTTCCCACCGCGTCAGCTACTTGCTGATGGGTCAATGAAAATTCAGTTAGAAGCCGATCTAAGGCTACAGCCTCTTCCATGGCATTGAGATCTTCACGCTGAATATTTTCAATTAACGCGATAGCTACGGCTGCTTCGTCCGGCACATCTTTAATAATACAAGGCACTTCAGCTAACTGTGCCAGCTGGCTGGCACGCCAGCGCCGTTCGCCGGCTATAATCTCAAACTTATCTTTTGCCAGCGGCCTTACGACTATTGGCTGGATTACGCCCTGAGCACGAATAGAGCTGGCTAAATCATCCAGTGCCTCTTGCGACATGTCTTTACGTGGCTGATATTTACCGGGCGTAAGAAACTCGACCGGCAATTGCTGCAGTTCCGTGGTTTTTACCGCTGCGCTATCAGCTTGGTTGGTTCTGTTGGACGTAAGTAAGGCATCCAGACCCCGTCCCAGGCCGCGTTTTTTTACTGACATGCTAGATTGCTTCCCTAAAAGTAGTGCTGAACTCAAACCGGGGTGGCAGTTTTAACTGTTTTTTTATCTGCCCGGCGTAACATTTCACCTGCCAGTGCCAGATAAGCTTTTGCGCCCGTTGAGTTTTTGTCGTAATACATTACAGGCGAACCAAAACTTGGTGCCTCAGCTAAGCGCACATTGCGCGGTATAACAGCCCGGTAAACCTTGTCACCAAAATGCTGTTTTAGTTGCTCTGATACATCGTTTGCCAGTCTGTTACGCGGATCGTACATTGTTCTTAATATGCCTTCGATCTTTAACTCAGGATTTACCGCGGCAGCCAGTTGATTAATTGTTTCAACCAAGGCTGTTAATCCTTCGAGCGCGAAATATTCGCATTGCATTGGCACAAGCACGGTGTCTGCTGCGGCCATGGCATTGACAGTCAGCATATTCAAAGACGGTGGACAATCAATAAAAATGAAATCGTAGCTACTACGGTACTCTTTTAATGCATTTCTTAGCCGTAACTCTCTGGCGAACACATTCATTAAGCGTACTTCAGCGGCTGTCAGATCTGAATTCGCGGCGACCAGATGATAGCCGCCGCTGGTGTCTTTAACTAAAACATCGACCAGTGGTTTTTCATCTACTAGTAATTCATAGGCTGTAGCGGGCAGGTCATACTTGTCAACGCCGCTACCCATGGTCGCATTGCCTTGTGGATCCAAATCTATCAATAACACCTTGCGCTTGGTAGCAGCCAGTGAAGCAGCTAGATTGACTGCTGTAGTGGTTTTACCAACACCACCTTTCTGGTTAGCTATCGCGATCACTTTCGCCACAAGATGTCCTCGTTATCAGTTAGCAGGGGTTCAGTATCACCAAATGGCGCTGTGCATGCAACTGTGGCACGGCGAGTGGTTGAACGGAGGCTACTTTAACAAAATCCGGCAAAGCTGCAATTTCTTCTTGTACCGCAGCGCCTTTCATGGCGAAAAAGCGGCCGTTTGAGCCGGGTAAGTGTTTACACCAGGTCAGCATATCGGTCATCGAGGCGAACGCGCGACTGATTACGCCGTCGTAGCCAAATTCCGGTTGATGATCTTCAACCCGGCTTTGC
Source organism: Rheinheimera sp. (assembly GCA_041618685.1). Taxonomy (GTDB): domain Bacteria; phylum Pseudomonadota; class Gammaproteobacteria; order Enterobacterales; family Alteromonadaceae; genus Alishewanella. Next base: position 10,797 of record JBFKFH010000082.1, on the reverse strand, counting down.
AACGGCTGAATATTATCCAGTTTAAGTTGTAACTTTACCTGATTTAAAAACCGTATCCGCTTCCCCAGGCTGTCGAGCAGGGTAAAGTGTTTGTCTGGGTAATAAATCGCTAACAATACTCCCGGTAAACCAGGGCCGGTACCAACATCGATAAAACGCTGACCAATCAGATGCGGTGCAACCACCAGGCTGTCCATCACATGTTTAACCAACATTTCTTTTGGATCACGTACCGACGTTAAATTATAAGCACTGTTCCATTTATCCAGTAATTGCACATAGGCAACACATTGCTGCAATTGCTGTTCCGATAGTTTTAGCTCGGTTTGCGCAACTAATTGGCGTAATTGTTCTAACATGACGTCCCTTGTGCCAACTTATGCTGATTTACGTAACAAACCCTGTTTTTTCAGATAGACCAGTAGCAAAGAAATGGCAGCTGGGGTTATACCTGAAATACGTGATGCCTGGCCAACTGTTTGTGGCTGGGTTTGATTCAGCTTTACAATGACCTCGTTTGACAAACCTTTCACTGATTTATAGTCAAACTGTTGTGGTAGCAAAGTTTGCTCATTGCGTTGTTGTTTGGCAATTTCATCTTGCTGGCGATGTATATAACCTTCGTATTTGATCTGAATTTCAACTTGTTCAGCTGCAACGGGATCTGCCAATCCCGGGCCTAAATCTGCAATTTTCATCAGGTCGGCATAGCTTATTTCAGGCCGGCGCACTAACTCTTCCAGGCTAGCCTCTTTGCTCAATGGTGTTTTAACCAGTGTATTGACCGCTGATAACGCTGCATGTTGTGGATGGACCCAGCTTTGCTTTAAACGTTGACGCTCCAGCGCAATATGTTCCATCTTTTCGTTAAATGCTGCCCACCTGACATCGTCAACCAGGCCAAGTTGACGACCTTTTTCCGTTAGGCGTAAATCGGCATTATCTTCTCGCAACATAAGACGGTATTCCGCCCGGCTGGTGAACATACGGTACGGCTCTTTGGTACCGAGAGTTGTTAAATCATCAACCAATACACCAAGGTATGCCTGATCACGACTTGGTGACCAGCTGGCCTTATCCTGACTGAATAAAGCGGCATTTAAACCTGCTAATAAACCTTGTGCACCGGCTTCTTCATAACCGGTGGTGCCATTAATTTGGCCGGCAAAGAACAAACCGGCAATAAATTTAGTTTCCAGTGAGTTTTTCAGATCGCGCGGATCAAAGAAATCATACTCAATGGCATAGCCTGGCCGTGTGATATGCGCATTTTCCATGCCTTTAATCGAACGTACAATATCAAGCTGTACATCAAAAGGCAGACTGGTTGAAATACCATTTGGATAAACCTCATGCGTGGTTAGTCCTTCAGGCTCGATAAAGATCTGATGCTTATCTTTATCGGCAAAACGCATAATTTTGTCTTCAATTGACGGGCAGTAACGCGGACCTATACCTTCAATAACGCCGGTATACATCGGCGAACGATCTAGATTACTGCGGATCACGTCATGTGTTTGTTCATTGGTGTAGGTAATGTAACAGGGTATTTGTTGTGGATGATCGCTGTGTTTACCTAGAAATGAGAATACTGGCGTTGGATTATCGCCTGGCTGCGGTTGCATCACAGAAAAATCAATAGTTCTGGCATCAATTCTTGGCGGAGTACCGGTTTTTAACCGATCTACTCGGAAAGGTAAATCACGTAACCGTTTAGCAAGTGCTATTGATGGTGGATCACCAGCGCGGCCACCGGCATGACTTTGTAAACCAATATGGATCTGTCCGCCGAGGAAGGTACCAACCGTTAATACAACTGATTTTGCTTTGAATTTCAGTCCCATTTGGGTAACAACACCGGTTACCCGATCGTTTTCTACGATCAGATCATCACAGGCTTGCTGGAAGATACTTAAATTAGGCTGATTTTCCAGAATATGTCTGATGGCAGCTCGGTAAAGCTGACGATCTGCCTGTGCCCGGGTAGCTCGTACCGCTGGGCCTTTAGAGCTGTTAAGCGTTCTGAACTGAATGCCACCTTTGTCTGCAGCAATAGCCATAGCGCCGCCCAGCGCATCAATTTCTTTTACCAGATGACCTTTACCAATACCGCCAATAGCTGGATTGCAGGACATTTGTCCCAGAGTTTCAACATTGTGTGTCAGCAGTAACGTATTACGGCCCATACGGGCAGCAGCCAAAGCTGCTTCGGTACCGGCATGGCCGCCGCCTACAACGATTACGTCAAATGTCTGTTGGTACAACATGGTTGCCTCAGTCTCTGGATTATCTGATCAAGCGTTTCAGGGGATGCATTGTACCGCGATCTTGGGTTAAGTGGAATGCCGCATCAGGCTTAGGATCTTCTAAATTAAATAAGATCTTTTTAGAGATCTTTTTATTATGTTTACTACTAAGCAAGCGCTTTTCGGTGCATAAATGGATCTTAATGTGGAGGATCATATGTTTAGCGAGGATCAGATCCTGTGATCAAGCTTGGATCTGTTGACGTTGAACCGGTGTGCAATATAGCCACTTATCCACATGTCAGAAAAATATTTTTTTTATAACTAGGATAAATACAGCTTAATAACCGCTTTTATCCACACTTATACACAAATTAATTTGGTTATTTCGCTTTCTGTTGATAACTTTATTGTAATTAATATTGTCGTGAGTCTGACGTTTTATCATTGCTTTATCATGGTTATATCAAGACAAGTTGGCTGTTGCGGGGTACTGTAGCGCCAAGTTGGTTTTATTGCTGAGGCCAACCCGGGGGAGACTAACGTTATCCTGTTCTTCCTGAGATATACTTGTGTTTGCGGGTGCAAAGCACCCGCTTTTTTTTATGGCAGCAGTTTAAGTAGTTTTGGCAACCACGTCAGCGCGGTATCTTCTGGCAGTTCTGGTTGCTGTGCATCAATGTCTAATGGTGGCAGTAAGCATTTAGCCTGCTTATTTTGTAGCATTTGCGCAATTTTATGCCCAGCCAGGCAAAAAGTATCGTATGAAGAGTCACCTAAAGTGATCACGGCATAAGAAAGTGTGGTAAGATCACGCCGATCTTGTGCTAATTGATCCGCAAAGGGTTGAATATTATCAGGCAGATCTCCTGCGCCATAGGTGGATGTGATCACTAACCAGACATGGGTCGGGTTGAGGTGATCCAGTTCGGGTTTCAGATGAATGTTAACGTCATAGCCCGCTTGTACCAGTGTTTCAGCAACTTGTTCTGCCACATATTCCGCTGCGCCCATTTGGCTGCCAACGAGGATGTCTATCATGATATGTCTCTTGTCATCAAAATGTTTGGCTATACTACTGGAATAAAATCGACCAGCGCTACGGTTTTGGTCTGATTTACGTGTTTTTACTGCTTTGCAGGCTAGGTAAAAACAACAATAGCACTACCACTACGCCTGCGTGTTATTGAGGTTTAAACAACGTATGTCTGACACTTTGTCATTTTCCCAGCTAATGCTGCCTGAAGCTATTGTTCGTGCTGTTACAGAACTTGGCTATGAAACGCCGTCGCCTATCCAGGCTGCTGCTATCCCTAAACTATTAGCTGGCGAAGATGTGTTGGGCCAGGCGCAAACAGGTACCGGTAAAACGGGTGCCTTTGCCCTGCCATTATTAGCGCGGCTTGACCCTGCGCAAAACGATCCACAAATTCTGGTGCTGGCACCTACCCGCGAACTGGCTATACAGGTTGCGGAAGCGTTTCAGGCTTATGCCCGTTACATGCCGGCGTTTCATGTTCTGCCGCTATACGGTGGCCAAAGCTACACTAACCAGCTGAAATCATTAAAGCGTGGTTCTCAGGTTATTGTCGGTACCCCAGGCCGTATTCTGGATCACTTAGATCGCGGTACGTTAAAGTTAGATAAACTGCGCGCTATCGTGCTGGATGAAGCCGATGAAATGTTGCGCATGGGCTTTATTGACGATGTGCAAACCATTATGGATGCAACGCCGGCTGGCCGTCAGGTGGCAATGTTCTCTGCAACCATGCCTGCACCTATCCGCGCCATTGCACAAAAGCATTTAAAAAATGCTGAAGAAATCAAAATTGCGTCTAAAACCAGTACCGTTGAGCGTATTACTCAGCGTTATGTGATGTTAGATGGCAACCAAAAGCTAGACGCGTTAACGCGTTTGCTTGAAGGCGAGGAATACGATGCCACTATCGTGTTTGTTCGAACCAAAAGCGCTACTGAAGAAATTGCAGAAAAATTGGGCGCCCGCGGTTATGCGGTAGCCTGTTTAAACGGTGATATGAATCAGGCGCATCGCGAGCTGACTATCCGTAAAATGAAGGCTAATCAGCTGGATATTATCGTTGCTACCGATGTTGCTGCCCGTGGTTTGGACGTTGAGCGTATCAGTTTAGTTGTAAACTACGACATTCCTTATGATAGCGAAGCCTATGTGCACCGTATTGGCCGTACTGGCCGCGCCGGTCGTGAAGGTAAGGCGATATTGTTTGTATCACCACGTGAACGTCGTTTATTGCGTACCATCGAGCATGCTACCAAGCAACCTATTGAGCAGATGTCGTTACCAACCGGCCGCGTGATTGAACAGCGTCGAATTGAATCGTTCCGTGAGCAGTTAGCTCAAACGATTGAAAATCAGGATTTGGGTTTCTTCCAGACGCTGATTAATGACTGGCGTGAGAAGATTGATACCACAGAAAATGATCTGGCCGCGGCGTTGTTGTATTTGGCGCAGAAAGACCAGCCATTGAATGTAGCTAGCCAGTTCCCGGAAATTCGTGAGCCACATGCCCGCGGTGAGCGGGATGAGCGGCCGCGCCGTGACCGTAATGATCGACCTGAGCGTGGTGAACGCCCGGATCGTGGTCCGCGGGTAAAACGCGAAATGAAGGGCGATTACCAGACTTATCGTATTGAAGTAGGTAAAGAGCATGGCGTACGCGCCGGTGATATAGTTGGCGCCATTGCGAATGAAGCAAATATCGACAGCCAATTTATCGGCAATATCAAATTGTTTGATCATTTCAGTACGGTAGAGTTGCCAGCAACCATTCCGAATGAGATCTTCCAGCACTTGAAAAAGGTCTACGTGCGTAAGCAAAAACTGAATATCGCAGTAGACAGCGGCTCAGCGCCAACCGGCGACCGCCGGCCGTCGGCAGGCCCAGGCCCGCGTCCGGGTGCGGCACCACGCGCACCGCGTAAACCACGCGATTAATACTTAGCCTGAATTAAGTAAGCCCCGCATAGCGGGGCTTTTTTATTGGCGACGGAATAACCACTACACGTGTTGAATACGCCTTGTCTCGTTAGCCTAACTTACTTAATGTATGCCGCTGCGTTAGCTCATTGAAAATAGAATAAGAGAGTAGTGTTGTATGCCTGGTAGTTTATCCCGTTTAACTAGTCTTAGCTTACTTGGTTTGCTGCTGTGCAGTCAGCTAACCAGTGCTGACGCCATTCGCCAGACCAAAGGCGATTTTGAAGATAAATTCCGTCAGTTGGACGAAGTATTGCCCACACCAAATGTGTATCGGAATGCCGCCGGTGAACCAGGTCAACAGTACTGGCAACAACATGTCAATTACAACATTGATGTGCAACTGGACGAGGCTAAGCGTCGTTTAACTGCCAGCCAACGTATTCACTATCAGAATAACTCTCCTTATACCCTGAAGTATCTATGGTTGCAGTTAGACCAGAATATCTTCAAAAGCGATTCATTGGCCGAAATGAGCACCGATTTTGCTGGCGAAGGTCGGCGAGGCCCTGCAACCGAATTGGGCTCTGGCGATATAACAGCGCGTTTGAGTTTAGACGAGTTACGCCGTCAGCAGTTTATGGCTGACAACGAGCTGGGTTTTCAAATCAGCAATGTTAAGGCCAGCAATGGTAAAGCGCTGCCGGTGACGGTAGTCGGCACCTTAATGCGTATAGATTTGGATAAACCGCTAAAATCCGGACAGTCGCTGGATTTCAGTTTGGATTTTGCATTTAACATCGTAGAAGAAGATGCGGTGTCAGCCCGTTCAGGCTATGAACATTTTCCCAAAGATGCGCGGGAAGGCGGGAATGATATTTTCTTGTTAGCGCAATGGTTTCCGCGTTTAGTGGCGTATACCGACTATGAAGCCTGGACCAACAAAGAGTTTCTGGGGCGTGGCGAATTTACGCTGGAGTTTGGTAATTATGACGTTAAGCTGACGGTACCAGCCGACCATATCGTCTCTGCTACCGGAGAGCTGAAAAATAGCGCTAAGGTATTAAGCGCTGAGCAACAGCAACGCTTGCAACGCGCCAAAACGGCTAAGCGCCCGGTGTTTATTGTTACCGAGCAAGAAGCGCTGGAGAATGAAAAATCGGCAACAGATAAACGCAAAACCTGGCATTTTACTGCCAACAATGTACGCGATTTTGCCTGGGCATCGTCACGCAAGTTTATATGGGATGCCAAAGGCTACCAGCAGGACGGCGCTGAACAACCGCTAGTAATGGCAATGTCTTTTTATCCTAAAGAGGGTGGAGAGTTGTGGCAGAAGTATTCTACTGAAGCCATCGTACATACGCTGGACGTTTATTCGCGTTTTTCGTTTGACTACCCTTACCCGGTGGCGCAATCGGTAAATGGTCCGGTTGGCGGCATGGAATACCCTATGATCACTTTTAACGGCCCACGCACCAAGTTGCAGGATGATGGCAGCCGTACCTACTCTCAGGCCGAAAAACGGTTTTTAATAGGCGTCGTAATCCATGAGGTCGGGCATATTTATTTTCCTATGGTAGTGAATTCTGATGAACGGCAATGGACCTGGATGGATGAAGGTTTAAACAGCTTTCTTGATGGCGTGGCGGGCCGTGAATGGGACCCGACTATCCCTTGGGGTGTAGAACCTCGTGATGTCGTAGATTATATGAAATCGGAGGTACAGGTTCCGGTGATGACGCAATCAGACAGCGTCCTTCGGCTTGGGCCAAATGCGTATACCAAGCCTGCGGTTGCGCTGAATATTTTGCGGGAAGTTATTTTGGGTCGTGAACTGTTTGATTTTGCTTTTAAAGAGTACGCCCAACGCTGGAAATTCAAGCGGCCGACGCCAGCAGATTTTTTCCGTACCATGGAAGAGGCCAGTGGTGTCGATTTGGATTGGTTCTGGCGTGGTTGGTTTTACAGCACAGACCATGTCGATATCTCGCTGGACAAGGTATATCAATTACGTTTAGACACGAAAAATCCTGATATTGATTTCGACCGTGAGCGTAAAGCAGAGCAAGATAAACCCATGCCATTGTTTGTTGAGCGCAATAAAGCGGAAGGTAAGGTTCTGTGGATTGATAAAAATCCGGATGTGCGGGATTTTTACGATGAACATGATCGATTTACGGTAACCAACAAAGAACGCAACGCCTACAATAAGTTTCTGCATGAGTTAGAGCCGTGGGAACGCACTGCGTTTGAACGAGCTGTGGCAGAAGATAAAAACTACTATGTGTTGCAGTTCAGCAATAAAGGTGGCCTGGTAATGCCGATTTTGCTGCAACTAAATTACGCCGACGGAAGCAGTGAACAGCAGTATATTCCGGCAGAGATCTGGCGTCGAAGCCCTAAAGCCGTGAACAAGCTTATTGTTACGGCCAAAGATAAGGTGCTTCAAGATGTTGTGGTTGATCCGAAGTGGGAAACAGCTGATGTGGATATCGAGAATAATTTTTACCCGCGGCGCATTATTCCTTCGCGAGTTGAGGCTTATAAGGCTGAAAAGAGCAAAGCAAAAGTGAGTCGCGATATCATGCACGACAGCAAAGCCGAGCTAAAAGATCCGGCAAAGAAGCCTGATGACGCTAACAAAAACAGCGCAACGGAAGGAAACAATTAATGCGTCTTTTGTTAAGCCTGCTGCTTGCAGCAGGCCTGATAGGCCCGGTTTTTGCCCATGAAATGAATGCCGGCCTGACTAAAGTGTTGTTTAATCCGCGTAGCGGTAATATTGAGATAATGCATCGATTCTATGTGCATGATGCAGAGCATGCGGTGAAGCAGTTGTTTGATAAAAGTGCGGATTTGCTCAATAGTGAGCAAACGCAACAAACTTTCAGCCAGTATGTCAGCGAGCACTTCGCATTGGCGACATTGTCCGGTGATCAGATAAACCTCTCGCTACTTGGAGGACAGCTGGAAGGTAGGTTTTTCTGGGTATATCAGGAAGCGCCTATTCCAAATGGGTTAACTGGCTTGCGAGTAAGGCACAGCTCGCTTCAGGCGCTTTGGCCCAGCCAAGTCAATACCGTTAATATTGAAGGTCGGGGTGAAATACAAAGCCTGAGTTTTGATGCAAAAACGTTTTGGCAGCAAGTAAGTTTTTAACGCAGACTTTAAATTGGCCCAGATGGCCGCAATATATCTAGCAATATTAGTATCGAGCCGGAGTGTTTCTTGATAGTCGCTTGCCCTGGTTGTAATGGTCTTAACCGTTTACCCGCAGATAAAAACGCTATGGACGCCCGTTGTGGGAAATGTAAGCAGCTATTGTTTCAGCGCCAGCCAGTAGAGCTGACCATAGCTAATTTTGCCGCCCATACCCAGAAGGCTGAATTGCCGGTGGTGGTGGATTTCTGGGCCAGCTGGTGTGGCCCTTGTCAGAGTTTTTCGCCAACTTTTCAACAGGCTGCAGCTGAGCTGGAGCCGCATTTTCGTTTTGGTAAAATCAATACAGAGCAACAACAAGCGCTGGCTGCGCAGTTTAACATTCGTTCTATTCCTACATTAATGCTGTTTAAACAGGGTAAAGTGCTTGTGCAACAGGCAGGTGCTTTCTCCAAACACGCTTTTTATCAATGGCTATCTCTGTATAAGTAAGTATTCACTCACTTTAAAGAAAAGTTAACACGGTGAGTTTTTAGTGCGGTTAAAACTGAAATATTGTTCTAGGTGTCAATTAGACAATTGTTTCAATAACCGCAACAAAATTAAAGTGCATAGTTAAGTATGCTGTGCTATCTATATTCTACCTACCCTGTTAATAGGGTTTATCTGCCCGGTATCCGAAAGAAAATTAGCCGTAGGGAAAATCACAAACAATGCCAACGTACAGATTAATTGCTCCGATAATTTTGTTTAGCTGTTTCTCGGTATTAGCGGAACCAAGTTACAAGGTTTCTGCCTTCGGTACCTTGGGTGTGCTAATCACGGATTCAGATGAGTTTGGCTATCGCGCAGATTTTTCCAGCTCAGGAGGGGTATTTGATGGTACGGTTGATTTTGCTGAATCCAGTAACATCGGAGCGCAGTTCGATATTATCATTCATCCTGGCTTTGACACCGTAGTTCAGGCTATTTATCGCAACCAAGATGAAATATCGCTGGATTCGGTGTTAAACATGGCCTTTGTGCGCTATAGCCCAAATCCAAATTGGTCGTTCCGGCTGGGGCGCACCGCCTTTGACCTATTTTTGTTAACTGAATATCGCGATATTGGTTTTGCTTATCCTTGGGCGCATGTGCCGAGTGAAATTTATGGCGTTATTCCACATCGTAACATTGATGGACTTGATGCCGCCTACACCCAACGTCTTGGCTCCGGAACTTTCTCCAGCAAACTATTTTATGGTCAGAGTGAGGCCGAAGTAACTGGCTTTGGTTTAACTGACGTTACTCCGGTTAAGTTCGGTGAAGTTGTCGGTATTGCCTTGGATTATCAAACTCCGGGTTGGGATGTTTCACTTAATCATAGCCAGGTAAAATTCGACTCTCAGCTTGTGACGCCTTTGGTTAATGGGATAAAGCTGTTAAACGCACAAGTACCTGGTTTTGATCAAATTTGGCCAGGAGCGGTAAGTCTGGCTGATGGCATGGAAATTGATAATACAAAAGGCACTTATACCTCTGTTGGTGGTCAATATTACATGGCAGCGATGACGATTATAGCGGAGCTGGCACGTATTGAAGCGGAAAGTTTGTCCGTTCCAAATGTTACCAGCGGTTATATTAGCGGTATATATCATGCTGGTACACATAACTTTTTTAGTTCTTTTGCTTTTAGTCAAACTGGACGTTTTGCTATTGATGAGGTCAATTTAACATTATTGCAGCAAATCCCCGGCGGATTAGACGTTTACCTTAACACGCAAATGGCACTTGGTTTTTACAATGTGAATCAACAAACCTTTTCGGTGGGTTGGCGCTGGGATTTCAGTGAAAAGATGTCTTTAAAATTGCAGTGGGATCATACCCGAATTAACAGTGGCGGTAGTACGTTTTGGCAACCGGCAGACATGCTGGGCAATCTTGATAAACCCACTGGACATGTGAACACGTTATTTTCTAATGTTAGTTTTGCATTCTGATGGACGGCTTAATGTTACTCAAAACTTTGATTTTGGTTGGCGGTTTAAGCTTAGCCAGCTTAGCCTGTAGCGCAGAACAACTGGTTGTGGTTGTCAATAAAGATAACCCAAACAACGAACTGAGACGTTCTCAGTTGATTGATTTATACATGGGAATATACGTCGCTTTTCAAGATGGCCGCAGAGCAGAGCCAGTAGATATAGACGATAAACTTAAAGAGCAGTTTTATCTTGAGCTTGTTGGCATGCCATTAAACCGGGTGAATGCCTACTGGTCGAGAGTTAAATTTTCAGGGAATGCACGGCCTCCGCTTAGCAAAAGCGATCAACACGCGGCATTACAGTATCTGGAAGCCTCAGACTCTGCTATTACGTACATATCTGCGTCCAACGTTACTAACGATGTTAAAGTGGTTTATAGGTTTGATGAATAAAAGTGGTTTACTAGTCCGTT
>JBFKFH010000081.1:0-13007 GCA_041618685.1 Rheinheimera sp. | reverse complement strand
TTGCAGGCACCGGCTGCCATCAAGCTTCGCCAATCATCCGGCGTAGTACATAATGCAATATGCCGCCGTGCTGGTAATACGCCAGCTCATTAACGGTATCAATCCGGCAGTGCACATCTACTTCCTGCTTGGCACCATCAGCATAAGTAATAATTAACTCAAGCTTTTGGCGTGGTTTCAGGCTATTTAATCCGCGCAGGGTAAAACTTTCTTCGCCGGTTAACTGCAACGTTTTGCGGTTTTCACCCGCCGGAAACTGCAGCGGTAGTACGCCCATACCAATTAAATTAGAGCGGTGGATGCGTTCAAATGACTCTGCCAGCACTGCCCGCACCCCCAGCATCAGGGTACCTTTGGCTGCCCAGTCCCGTGATGAACCGGTACCGTATTCTTTGCCGGCGACCACCAGTAACGGCAGCTGTTGCTGCTGATATCGCATCGCCGCATCATAAATTGGCATTGTTTCACCAGACGGGTAGTGCCGGGTTACCCCACCTTCAGACTCGGGTACCATTTCATTACGGATACGCACATTGGCAAAGGTACCCCGCACCATCACTTCATGATTACCACGCCGCGAACCGTAGGAATTAAAGTCAGCACTTTTTACGCCATGAGCCTGCAGGTATTCACCAGCGGGACTATCGAGCTTAATTGAACCTGCCGGCGAGATATGGTCGGTAGTGACTGAGTCACCTAGTACCGCCAGTAAACGGGCTCCGACTATATCGGCTACCGGTTTAGGTTTACGCGTCAGGCCGCGGAAAAAATCTGGATGGCGAATGTAAGTAGATTCTGGCCAGGCATAGGTTTTTGCCTGTGGCACCTGTATTGCCTGCCAGGTCTCGTCCCCGTCAAATACCTGCGCATATTCTTTACTGAACATACTGCTTTGTACCGTAGCAACCGCCTTGGCAACCTCGTCAGGCTGTGGCCAGATGTCTTTTAAATACACATCCTTGCCACTATTGTCCTGCCCCAGTGGCTCGCTGCTCAAGTCGATATTAATTGTGCCGGCCAGCGCATAAGCTACCACCAAAGGCGGTGACGCCAGCCAGTTTGATTTCACTAGCGGATGAATACGGCCTTCGAAATTCCTATTACCAGACAGCACCGCTGACACGTTTAGATCAGCACTACTGATGGCTTCAGCGATTGGTTTGGCCAACGGACCGGAATTACCGATACAGGTTGTGCAGCCATAGCCTACCAAATAAAAACCAAGCTGCTCCAGTGCCGGCATTAAACCAGCCTGTTCTAAATAGCAGGTGACAACTTTTGAACCGGGAGCCAGCGAGCTTTTCACCCAAGGTTGACGTTTTAAGCCTCTGGCAACGGCATTTTTAGCCAATAGTCCTGCTGCCATCAACACACTGGGATTAGAAGTATTAGTGCAGGACGTAATAGCCGCGATCACCACCGCATGATGATCCAATTGCATCCGCTGCCCATCCAACTCGAAACTACGATCTGCGACAATTTGATCTGCCTGACCACCGCCTTCATCTAGCAACTGCGCGTCACGCTCTTTGCTGACCTTAAAATCCAGCGCAAGCGTATCGTGACAATGCTGTTTCAGTTCACTTAATGTCACTCTGTCCTGTGGCCGTTTTGGCCCGGCCAACGACGGCACAACAGTGCTCAGGTCAAGATGGAGTGTATCGGTAAATATCGGCGTTACGCCATCTTGGCGCCACATGCCTTGCTGTTGCGCATAGATTTTCACTCTGGCGATCAGGCTGTCGTCGCGCCCGGTAAGCTGCAGGTAATCCAGCGTTATGTGATCGATGGGAAAAAAGCCACAGGTTGCGCCGTATTCCGGTGCCATATTCGCTATCGTCGCCCTATCCGCCAGCGGCAACTGGTTTAACCCGTCACCGAAGAACTCTACAAACTTGCCAACCACACCACGGCTACGCAGCATCTGCGTGACAGTTAACACTAAATCCGTCGCCGTAATGCCAGGCTGCAACTTGCCAGTGCATTCAAAACCAATAACTTCGGGAATTATCATCGACACCGGCTGGCCTAACATAGCGGCTTCGGCTTCAATACCACCGACGCCCCAACCGAGGATCCCCAGCGCATTGATCATAGTAGTATGAGAATCAGTACCGACTAACGTATCGGGATAAGCCTGCATACCGTCATCAGTTTGCGCGGCCCAGATAGTTTGTCCCAGATATTCCAGATTGACCTGATGGCAGATGCCGGTGCCCGGCGGCACAACCCGAAAATTTGCAAATGACTTGGCGCCCCAACGCAAAAAAGTATAGCGTTCGTGATTGCGCTGCATTTCAATATCAACGTTCTTACTAAACGCATCGGCACTGGCATAGCGGTCAACCATAACGGAGTGGTCTATAACCAAATCGACCGGTGACAGTGGGTTTACTTTATCGGCGTCTTCACCTAACGCCGCAACCGCAGCGCGCATTGCAGCTAAATCTACCACTGCCGGTACGCCGGTAAAATCCTGCATTAATACCCTTGCCGGGCGAAACGCAATTTCCCGCTCCGAAGTACCGTTTTTTTGCCAATCAACTAACGCCTGAATATCGGCATCAGTAACGGTATCACCGTCGTGATTACGCAGCAGATTTTCCAGCAATACTTTAAGTGAAAACGGCAACCGGCTGATATCGCCGAATTTATCCGCTGCTTTTTTCAGGCTGAAAATACTATACGTCTGATTAGCTACCCGCAGTTTATCGGCATAGGGGTTGGGCTGTGTCATATATTACCTCGTACTGATTACTGTGACTTAAAGTGTAGTTCATCAGCAGAACAGTACGAGGATTAAGCGGTGATTGGTGTTGTATTTGGCACGAGCAACCACTCAGATAGCCTGGTGTTAACGACGGTTAAATCAAACTGATCTTGGCAAATTTGCGCTTACCAACCTGATAAATTTCCGTACTGCCTTTTACCACTTCCAGTTTGGTATCTTCAACTTTGGTTTCACCATTCAGTTTCACCGCGCCCTGCTTAATCATGCGGATGGCTTCGGACGTGCTATCAACTAAACCGGCTTCTTTTAACAGGTTTGCTATTGGCATGCTGCCGCTATCACACTGGATACTAAGCTGAGGAATATCATCCGGTAAGGCGTTCTTGCTAAAACGTTGGGTAAAGTCCTGATGTGCCGCTTCTGCTGCGGCTTCATCATGGAAGCGGGCAATAATTTCTTTTGCCAGCAGAATTTTGATATCCCGCGGATTAGCCCCGCCAGCAACCTGTTGTTTCAGCGTATTAATATCAGCTATAGGTTTAAAACTGAGTAAATCATAGTAACGCCACATCAACTCATCTGAAATCGACATAATTTTGCCGAACATATCGTTTGGCGCATCGGTAATGCCAATGTAATTACCCAAAGATTTTGACATCTTTTGTACGCCATCCAGGCCCTCCAGCAGCGGCACCATCATCACCGTTTGCGGACGCTGGCCTTCGTCTTTTTGTAACTCTCGGCCCATCAGCAGGTTGAAACGCTGATCGGTCCCACCCATTTCAACATCGGCCTGCAAAGCAACAGAATCCCAGCCTTGCACCAACGGATAAAGAAATTCATGAATGGCAATAGACTGATTGTTGGCATAACGCTTTTTAAAATCGTCCCGCTCCAGCATGCGGGCCACTGTTTGCCGGGCTGCCAGCTTGATCATACCGGCTGCACCCAGTTCATTCATCCACTCAGAATTAAACGCGACCCGGGTTTTCGCAGGATCGAGGATTTTAAATACCTGGTCTTTGTAAGTTTGCGCATTTGCCAGCACATCAGCGCGGCTCAACGGTTTGCGGGTTACATTTTTGCCGGTTGGATCTCCGATCAAACCGGTAAAGTCACCGATCAGAAAAATGACTTCATGCCCCAGTTGCTGAAAAGTGCGTAGCTTATTAATTAATACGGTGTGACCAAGGTGTAAATCTGGTGCTGTTGGATCAAAGCCTGCCTTTATTTTCAAAGGCTTGCCTTCCTTTAACTTGGCAATAAGCTCTTCTTCAAGCAGAATCTCCTCGCAGCCGCGTTTTAATTCAGCTAAAGCCAGCTCCCAATCCGCCATTTTACTCTCCTGATTTTTCACCTGATTGTGCAAACAACCCGCATTCTATAGCATGTTCAGCCTTGGGGAAACGCACAAAAGTCTGGTGTCAGGCAAAAAAACGGTATATGCTCGGTTTTTGTGCGTTTGCGAGCCCAGACTAGTATTATGCGTCAATTCGTAATTAAAATTCCCAAACAACACCGCGTCTTAATTGCTGCCACTTCGGTGTTATTGTCAGTTATTCTGCTTTTACCATCTGAACAAGCGTCTGCTTCAAAAAGTAGCAGGACTGACAGCCTGGAGATAGGTAAACGCTATAGCCTTGATATACCCGACAGCAGTGAAGAAGATATCGCACTGCAGGCCGTAGCAGAGTTAGCTGAATTACCAGATGAAGATGACTCGTTAAGCTGGTCCGTATTACAAGTGCAAAAAGGTGATGCGCTCTCTGCCCTGTTTAAAAAGGCCAATATCAGTCAGCAGGTTATGTTGGATGTATTGGCGCTGGGTAACAGTGTAAAAACCCTGACCCGCTTATTTCCCGGCGAACAGCTGGAGTTTGGTCTGAACGCCGACGGTGAACTGCATGAGTTGCGTTATGCGCTGAATCATCTGACCACGTTACGTATCAGCCGTGACAGCAGCGGTAACTACGTCGCGGAAGAACTGAAAAAAGATGTTGAACTGCGTAGCCAGTTTGCTAATGCTGAAATTCGCAGTAATTTCTGGAGTGCTGGTATTGAAGCAGGCTTAAGCGAATCGCAGATCATGAGTCTGGCCGGCATTTTTGGCTGGGACATAGATTTTGGCTTAGATATCCGCGCCGGTGACAGTTTCAGCGTGATATACGAAACCCAGTTTGTTGATGGTGAGTTTATCAGCAATGGCAATATTATCGCGGCGCAGTTCTCAAACCAGGGCCATTTATACCAGGCGGTACGTCATACCGATGGTAACTATTATAAACCCGATGGTGCCAGTATGCGTCAGGCGTTTCTGCGCGCGCCGGTTAGTTTCCAATACGTCAGTTCTAATTTTAACCCCAGACGTCTACACCCGGTATTGAAAACTGTGCGCCCACATAATGGTGTCGACTATGTCGCACCGGTTGGTACGCCGATAATGGCGGCGGGTGATGGCAAAGTAGTAGAGTCTGCTTATAATTCGCTAAATGGCCACTATGTGTTTATTCAACATGCCAATAATATCGTGACCAAATATCTGCATTTGTCTAAGCGTCTGGTAAAGAAAGGCGAAAAGGTGCGTCAGGGTGAAGCGATAGGCAAGCTAGGCTCGACCGGTCGTGTTACCGGCGCACACCTGCATTATGAGTTTTTAGTGTCCGGTGTTCATCGCAATCCGAGAACCGTTAAACTGCCACAAGCCACGCCACTACAAGGGCCAGAAAAGCATCAGTTTACGGCTATGGCACAACAGGCACTGGCACAACTGCAAACCAATGAACGGGTATTGCTGGCAAAATCGGCGCCTGACAACAGCACAGCCGCACCTTAAGTTTTCGGCAAATAAAAAGCCCGGTATTACCGGGCTTTTTATTTTTCTCTTTCAGGTTGTTCGTCCGGTTGCTTACCCAACCAGCGCTAACAGAATACCGGCAGCCACTGCCGACCCGATAACCCCCGCCACATTCGGCCCCATCGCATGCATTAGTAGGAAGTTGTGAGGATTAGCCTCTAAACCTACTTTATTCACAACACGTGCCGCCATTGGCACCGCTGACACGCCCGCTGCGCCAATTAATGGATTAATCGGTTGTTTGGATAGCTTGCCCATCAGCTTTGCCATTAACACTCCGGATGCCGTACCAATGGCGAAAGCTACTGCGCCTAACAGCAAAATGCCCAGTGTTTGCAAGGTAAGAAATTTATCTGCACTAAGTTTCGATCCTACGGCTAGGCCGAGGAAAATGGTGACGATATTAATCAGTTCATTTTGCGCAGTTTTGCTCAAACGATCTACCACACCAGACTCACGCATTAAGTTACCCAGACAAAACATACCGATTAACGGCGCTGCACTGGGCAGCAGTAATATCGTCAGCAGCAATACGGCAAGCGGAAAAATAATTTTCTCTTTCTTACTGACGTTTCGCAGCTGTACCATCTGAATATTGCGCTCAGCCTTACTGGTCAACGCCCGCATAATCGGCGGCTGAATAATAGGCACTAAAGCCATATAAGAGTACGCAGCAACCGCAATAGCACCTAACAAATCCGGAGCCAGCTTAGACGCCAGAAATATCGCAGTGGGGCCGTCCGCGCCACCAATAATGGCAATTGCCGACGCTTCTTTCATGGTAAAACTTAATCCGGGTACTGCATTCAGTGCTACTGCACCTAACAAGGTGGCAAAGATGCCAAATTGGGCGGCAGCCCCTAATAGCAACATCTTCGGATTGGCAATGAGCGCGCCAAAGTCTGTTAATGCACCTACCCCCATAAAAATAAGTAACGGAAACACACCGGTGCTGATGCCTACTTCGTAAATCATATACAGCAAACCGCCAGGATCACCCATGCCGGCCAGCGGAATATTGGTTAGCACAGCACCGAAGCCAATTGGCACCAGCAGCAAGGGCTCAAAGCCGCGTGCAATTGCCAGATAGAGTAATAAAAACCCAACCAGCATCATTACAACCTGACCGGCAGTAAAGTTAACCAGCCCGGTTGAGGCGATTAATGTTGTTACTGAATCCATGAAAATTCCTTAGCGCTGTCTAGTCGAAGCTGATCATGACATCACCGGTGCTAACGGCATCACCCGCTGCAACGTGAATATTAACTACAGTCCCATCTGCTACTGCCCGAACTTCGGTCTCCATTTTCATGGCTTCCATAATGATCACGACATCGCCCCGTTTTACTTCAGCACCGACTTTCGTCACAATTTTCCACACATTGCCGGCCAATGGTGCATTAAGTGTAGCGCTGCCAGTTACCGAAGCACTACCAGGAATATTTTCCGATACGACCGGTTTGACTGAACTGAGCTCACCGGTTGGAGCTACATCAACCTCATATACCTTGCCATCTACCCGTACGCTATAGCTGGCAGGGCCACTGGCTGGTTTCGCTTTGGCCGGTTTAGCCGGTTGTGACGCACTGTCATACGCTTCAGGCGCTGGTTCAAATGCAGCCGGATTATCACGGTTTTTCAGAAATTTCAGACCTACCTGTGGAAATAGCGCATAGGTCAGCACATCATCAATCTGCTGCTCTGCCAGCCGGATCCCCTCACTTTCGGCCAGACTGCCAAGCTCCTGCTGCAGTTTGTCCAGCTCAGGTTGCAACATATCAGCCGGACGACAGGTAATAGGCTGCGCACCGGCTAACACTTTGGCTTGCAATTGGGCATTCATTGGCGCCGGTGTAGCACCGTATTCGCCTTTTAATACACCCGCAGTTTCTTTCGTAATGCTTTTATAACGCTCACCGGTTAACACATTCAGCACCGCCTGCGTGCCGACGATTTGCGATGTTGGGGTGACCAACGGCAAAAAACCCAAATCTTCCCGCACCAACGGAATTTCCTTTAGTACCGCGTCTAACTTATCTAACGCACCTTGTTCTTTCAGCTGACTTTCCATATTAGTTAGCATGCCGCCTGGTACTTGGGCTAACAGAATACGGGCATCCACACCTTTTAGTGAGCCTTCAAACTGAGCATATTTTTTTCGTACATCGCGAAAATAAGCAGCGATATCTGCCAGCAGCTCTAAATTTAAACCGGTATCGAGCTCTGTACCTTCTGTAATGGCTACCATGGTTTCTGTGGCGGTATGGCCATAAGTCATGCTCATCGACGATATAGCGGTATCAAGCATATCAATGCCGGCATCAATAGCTTTTTGGTAGGTCGCCGTGCTTAATCCCGTCGTGGCATGGCACTGCATGGCCAGTGGAATTTTAGTCGCTTCTTTAATCCGGGTTACCAGCTCTTCACACTCATATGGCTTGAGCAAGCCGGCCATATCTTTTATACAAATCGAATGACATCCCATGTCTTCCAGCTGCCGGGCCATATCAACCCACATATCTATCGTATGCACCGGACTAACCGTGTATGACATTGTACCCTGGGCATGCGCCCCAATTTTGATCGCAGCCTGTACGGCGGTTTGCAGGTTACGGATATCATTCATCGCATCGAAAATGCGGAATACATCGACACCGTTTTCATGCGCCCGTTCGACAAACTTTTCCACCACGTCATCCGCATAGTGGCGATAACCTAATAAATTTTGCCCGCGCAACAGCATCTGTTGCTTGGTATTTGGCATGGCTTTTTTTAACTCACGGATACGATGCCAGGGATCTTCCCCCAGGTAGCGGATACAGGAATCAAAGGTTGCCCCGCCCCACGACTCCATTGACCAATAGCCTACTTTATCCAGCTTGGCGGCGATCGGCAGCATATCATCCAGTCGTAACCGGGTTGCCAGTAGTGACTGATGCGCATCGCGTAGTACCAGTTCGGTAAGTAATAGTGGCTTGCTCATACCTGAGTCCTCTTATTGTTGTTGGCGATACTGATGTATGGCACTGGAAATAGCGGCAATAACCGCGGGGCTTGGACCACTGCTGCCAGTTTCAATTCTGACCGCTTTGTCTGTAGTTTTTATCGGGTAATAACGTTGCATTACCATGCTGATCAATTTAACGATGAACACCAGCAATAGTAGAAAGGAAAATACAGCTACCATGCCGATAAACATCAGATTGGCAGCTTCCAGTAGTAATTGTGCGACCATGGGCATTATCTCCGTTAATAGCCGGTACTGCGTTGACATCACACAGGTACACTCAGAATAGTTTAATCTTGTCGATTCGGCCCGATTTTGCCGGAGTGACCCAGCATTATGCGTAGTTACCACCGTCAGGCTAAATAAAACTCGGTGATAACTGATATTTACACTAACAATATGCAAACCCGGGTAACATTACACGCAAAGACACCAAAATGTCTAGACATCCAAAATACCCAGTGCGATTTACTTATAACAAAAAGCAATAAGCTAAAATGGTCAGCTTGGTTTTTGCAGTTGCACTGCAATCTGCTCGCTCAACTGTTGTAATACCTGACCCAACGCAAGCACCAACGCCGGATAACCATCATCGGCCAAGGCCACGCGAAGACGAAACGCATGCGAGTCTGGCTGATTACTCATTGCAAACCGACCGCTGGCTATAGCATATCCTGCCGCCACACCGTGAAACTGCTCTAGCTGCACTGAAATGCGTACTGCGTCAGCCCTGGCTTGCAGCACAGCTGTATATTCTGGTGCCTGAGACAACAAACGGTCGCGTAGTTGCCGCTGCAATTGAGATTCAAGTGCTTCGGCCCACAGGTGCTGACGCGCCATGACCAATTCGACTTCAGACAGCTGCAATACCAGACCACGGCCATTCAGGTAGCTGGCAACCTGGATCGGCTCTACAAATAGGGCTTTGTGCGGTGCAGACTCGTCTGTGTCTGTCGCTATGTTGTCTGCAACAACGGCTGGCAGTTGATAATAGGTAATAGCAGGTGGGCTGCTGCAGCCACTGAGCAATAGTAACAAGCCAGCGCTAATAAATCTCATTGCTTTGCCCTCTTCGGTTGCGGATCCGCCGGTGTATCGGCCTCAAAAATTAATGCGTTGCTTTGCTGATTTAGTGTTTGCAGCACCGGCTGCAACTCGCGTAGCACCTGATCCAGTGTTTGCAAGTTACCGTTTAATTTGTCGTACGCGGATGACCCGGGGCTTAACCCGGCCAGCATGCGTTGCAATTCCTGCAGGCTCTGCTGCAACTGTGCCGGCAACTGCTGCACCTGCGGGTTAGCGACCAGGGCTTCCAACTGCGCCACCATCCTGCCGGCATTTTGCATCAACACCTCGGTACTTTGCATAGTCTGCTCACTCTGCACTAACAGCTTCTCTACTGGCAGGTTGTTAATTTTATCCAGCGCCGTTAATACTTTTTGCTCTATGTTGCTAAGGCCACTGCGTGCGGTTGGTAACATCGGATAGCCGGCACTTTGGCTCAGCGCTAATTGCTGTGCTCTTAAAGCCTGCTGCTCAATATCAATAACCGTATCCTGGGTGACATCTAAATCGATATACAGTGCACCGGTGAGCAAGTTGCCGGTTTTAAGCGCGGCATACATGCCACGCTGTACCGCCCGTTCCAGCTCCTGATGCAACTGCGCTAAGCTAAGGTTTTCATATAATCGGCCAGCTTCAATGCGGATCAATACCGGTATCCCTTGCTGCAGAGATACCTCAAAGGGTTTATCGATGGAAAATAAGAACGGTACACTACTTACTGTACCGACGCGCACACCACGGTATTCTACCGGTGCGCCGGCTTTGAGGCCGCGGACAGATTCGTCGAAAAACAACAAATATTCAACAAACTCGCTGTATAAGCCGTCTTGAATACTCTGCTTATTCGGAAATAACTGATATTGAGCGCCATTTTCTGCTGCACTACCCGCCGGCCAACCCTGCATCAGGTCGAAGCTAACGCCACCACTTAATAGCGTAGTGGCAGAGCCGACATCTACCTGCAAACCTTCCGCCGACAGTTCTACCGAAAAGCCACTGCTGAGCCAAAAGCGCACGTTCTCAGAGACCAGCACGTCAAATGGCTCTCTGATATACAGCTGGTATTGAGTCAGGCGCTGCGCTAAATCAAATTCACTGTGCTCTACAGTACCCACCTCATAACCGCGGTACAACACCGGATCCCCCACGGCAAGCCCGCCGGAATCAGCTGTACTCAACGTAACCCGAATACCAGGCGCATCAGCTGGCGCCACCGGCGGCGTGTCCAGCAATTGATGTTGTAAGCGTTGTCGTTCCGAATCGCCGGGCTGCAGCTCGATATAGACGCCGGACAATAACGTATTTAATCCCGTCACACCACCACGGCCAATCTGGGGCTTAACAACCCAAAACTGAGAATCCTCATTGAGTAGCGCCGTTATCGCCGGCTTCATTCGCGCTTTAATAATTACGTGTTTTAAGTCTTCACTCAGTTCAACCGATACCACCTGCCCCACATCGACACTGCGGCTCTTAATCTGGGTTTTGCCGGCAATAATGCCCTCAGCATCCGCGGTTATCAGCGTCAGCAATGCACCTTGTTGCTGATAGTGGTTATACAGCATCCAAATGCCGATCAGTACCGCAGCAATAGGTACCACCCAAATTGGCGACCATTGCTTTATCCGGCTTACCTGTGCACTAAATTGTTGCGTCAAAACGGACTTCCTCATGTTCAGTCAATGGGTCCCACAGCAATCTGGGGTCAAAACTCAGTGCAGCCAGCATGGTAAGTATCACCACTGTGGCAAATACCAATGCACCGACGCCAGGATAAACACTCATTAATAAATCAAACCGTACTAATGCCGCCATGATAGCGACTACCAGTACATCAACCATCGACCAGCGACCGACCCAGTCAACCAGACGGTAGATTTGTGTAGAATAACGCTGCCGCTGTTTAAAAGGTATGCGGGTTACATAACACAGCCAGAACATTATCAGAATTTTAGCCACCGGCACTATCACGCTGGCAATGAGAATAATAATGGCCACCGGATATGCGCCATCCTGCCACATCAGTACCAAGCCACTGATAATTGTCGAGTCAATAGTTTCGCCAAACGATACCGTACGCATAATAGGCAACAAATTTGCCGGCACGTAAAGTAACGATGCGGCCAGCAGCAACGCCAAGGTGTTTTGAATACTGCTGTGCTGGCGTAACCGGACCTTAGTGTTGCAACGGGTACAATGCGTCTGCGTGACGGCGACCAACGCGGTACAAACCTGACACAATTTCAGATTTTGCGCCAAACCGGTCTTTCCGGCATGCGCGGCCACTTTCGGTGCCGGACAAGGGGCTATTTTTGACCACAGCTCACGCCGGTCAATCACCTGAAAAGTACGCAGGTGTAATAAACAAAATAAACAAAATGCCCAGAAACTCAGCCCCAACGAAATATCCGCATCAGCCACCAGCTTAACGAAACTGATAATCAACCCCATCAGAAAGATATCAACCATACTCCAGGGTTTTAGCATATACAGCACACGAGCTACCCAGGTGCGGGCAGGTAACGCATACAACATCCCTAACTTCAGATAGATAACCGCAATCATGCACGCTGCCGGCACGGCCTGAATAAATAACCAGACTATTATAGCCAGCCACTGGTGATGCTCAGCAAATAGTACCGACGAGGTGTCAAAGAAATTCATTTCATTGCTATTGCCAGCTGCATACATGCTGACAAACGGAAACAAATTTGCCAGCAACAACATAAACAATGCCGACCCGGCAAATAGCACCGGACGAAGTATAGGTTGCTCATGTCGCGCATCCATATGATGTCCACATCGCAAACAATAAGCTTCCTCGCCCGACTGTAATGGCGGCAGATACTGAACCAGATCACAATGTGGGCACAATGCCAACTCCGCTGCGGCCTTTTCAGGCTGCGCAGTTACATCAGAGTCTATTGTATGGGTCTGGAGTGACGTCACGTGTCTGGCTTACCCGTATTGGGACAGTACAGCGGCTCTACCGAAGCAAATCGCAACTTTGCCTGACAGCAACCGCGGATGAGTAGTTACAATTTATAGCATAATCACAGACACTTAGCGATGACTTGCTATAGATATACCAGTCAAATTTTCGACTGGAACACGCTATATCCCGTGTTAAAAGCTGCGCTGCAAGCCAGAGAGAACCACGGCTAGAAGATTGGGGGCAGTGTTTGATGTTGCTCCGCGCTGTGCCTGATATCAGCCAGTACAAAACAGAATATCAGCAAAACCAGAATAGCACACACCCGCTAAGGCATTAACCTTAGCGGGTTTTCTGTATATGGTGGACGCAGGAGGATTTCAGGCGGCTATCCTGCCGCCTGCCCTGCGGGCCAGCT
>JBFKFH010000080.1:0-13129 GCA_041618685.1 Rheinheimera sp. | reverse complement strand
CCCGCCAGTTCGCGACTCTGTGATGCCCCGCCTTCAGCAATAACCAACAAACTGCACTGCAATTTTTGCTCATCCTGCAATACCAGCTGCTGATGTTGTTCCGTTGGTATAATTTGTTTAATGCTATTCGGCGCGAAACGCTGTATCTGGTTGCAGCTGGCCAATTTTTGCGCCAGCAAGACGCCTAAATGCTCCACTTCCAGTACATAACCCAATGCTGCTTGCTGATATTCATCGGCACTCAGCTGGGTTTTACCAAAATGGCCACGATCAGATACCCGGATATGTTCTATCGCACAGGCCTGCTGCAGTACAGACTGCAACCCCCATTGCTGCAGTAACTCGGCACTGCCAGCAGCCAGCGCAACACTGCGGCTATCAAAACTGCTACGGCTCACATGGTCACTTTGCTGTTCAATAATGGCCAGCTTAAGGCTCGGGACTGCCTGCAGTAACGCCCAGGCCAGCGTGCTACCGGCCATACCGCCGCCGGCAATCACAATGTCAAAATGGTGCAAACGCAAAGATGTCATTTAATGCAGGGTCTTGTTGCCAACCGCTTTGTGGCTGAATTTTTGCCCCACTTCGGTATAACAAGCCAGTACCATAATGCGGATATGTTCCAGTACCAGAAAATAGGCTTCTTCGTTCTCTTCGGCACTGCCATCATCAGTGGTGTGAATATCAATACGGGTTACTTCGGTTAATTGATCCAGCGCTTCACGTACATCATCCGACACCAGAGATAAATCAGTTTGCTGCACGGCAAAACCAACTAAAAATGCCTGGGTCCATTCCACCATCGCATCTAGCCGTTCCGGCAAGCTGTCATCGTCACTGGGTAGCAACATACTGAAACTAAAATCGTTCTGTGCCAGCTCTGCCGCGGTGTTTTCAATCATCGTCACCACGTGCGGCTTTACATCGGCTGGCAGCGACTGGCCATCATTAAGAAAATCATGTAGTACCGGTAACAGTTGGGGCACATCAGGTTCAACACCGGCGCTTAACAAGCCAGCAATTAAGCCATGCACTTCTGCTGCAGAAGCCATTACGTGGCCCTGATCCAGCTTATAGCTCCACTCATCGTAAGTCAGTATAAAAGGGCTGCTCATATAACCATTCGCGATGTAATTAACTGCCTTTATGCTACCACCACCGTGTAAAAGCGCCAACTTTCACGCGGCAGTTTTCTTCAGCGTACAAAGCGTAAACAAAAGTTGCTGTAAAACCATGCAACTAGGCAGCGCACAGGTAAAACTGCGATGAATGACCTTATACAGTGCTATCTGCGGTGTTATACTTAAGCCGGTTCTCTGGATTGTTGGTGATCAGGTGGATGTCCCTGAGCCGATAATTGTTTTTACATAGGGATTCTTCTGCGCTACCAGTGTGCAAGCCCGGCTCGTACCGGGAAGCCTGAGGTAGCCTTCTGACTCCCGCCTTGAACCTATGGTTCAAGGGCTAACACCAGACACGGCAATTTGGAGAACCTCTTTTCTTCTGCGCTAAATCAGCCATACTCCAGCCTTATGAATACCAATACAAACCGACCAATAGTGCCTACAGTACCGGCTTCACGCCAACAACTCAGAACACTGATCCGCCAACGGCGACAACAACTTAGTGTTGATGCACAACAGCAGGCCGCTGTGGCGCTTGCGACTAAAGTCAGCACCAGTGCAGTTATTCAGCATAGCCAGCATATAGCACTGTATTTGGCCAATGATGGTGAGTTGGATACTACCGGACTTATTCAGGCGCTTTGGCAACAAAACAAACATGTTTACCTGCCGGTTTTGCATCCGTTTACTGCCGGTTATCTGTTATTTGTCCGGTACTGCCATACTACAGCATTAAAACTAAACCGGTTTGGTATCGCCGAACCGCTCCCAGCCTGCCCAGACATCATACCGCTGCAACAACTGGACGTTATTTTTACCCCGCTGGTGGCGTTTGACCATGCCGGTAACCGCTTGGGTATGGGCGGAGGCTTTTATGATCGCACCCTGTCGCAGTTACCCTGCAACAATCACGTGCACGTAATAGGCCTGGCACATGACTGTCAGCTTGTAGATGCTGTGCCTAAAGAAGCCTGGGATATTCCACTGCAGCAAATTATTACGCCGTCTAAACACTGGACCTTTAACCCAGGTTACTGAGCCTAAACAACATTACAGTCATAACTAGCGCTTAACGCTAGCAGTGCCAACCACCCTTTAGCCGGCGGCCGGGTTCAGACGCGCGGTGACAACCAAACCCCGTTTCCGAGCGGCTTGGGGTAGCAGCGCATCACCGGCTGAACTGTTTTAGCCTTTTTCCATTTTTACCCTTTTGTCAGCCCCGCTTTCGATATAATATCCATCTGTATGGCTAAACGAATTTGGATCAGCGATGACACAAGACGAAATGAAAAAAAATGCCGCCTGGGCAGCACTAAACTATATTCCCCGTAACACGGTAGTAGGTGTTGGTACCGGCTCCACCGTTAATCATTTTATCGATGCGCTGGCCAGCATTAAGCATGAAATCAAAGGTGCAGTGTCCAGCTCAGTGCAGTCCACTGCCAAACTCAGCGCGCTGGGTATTCCGGTATTAGATCTGAACGATATCGATAGTTTTAGTGTGTATGTAGATGGCGCCGATGAAATAAACCCGCAGCAACACATGATAAAAGGCGGCGGCGCCGCGCTTACCCGTGAAAAAATTGTCGCCGCCGTAGCAGAGCGTTTTATTTGCATCGTCGATGCCAGCAAGCAAGTTGACGTACTGGGTAAGTTTCCGCTGCCGGTGGAAGTCATTCCAATGGCCAGCAGCTATGTATCACGCGAGCTGATTAAACTGGGTGGCCGTCCGGTATTGCGCGCCGGAGTTACCACCGACAACGGCAACGTTATTCTGGATGTGCACGATTTACACATCCAGCAGCCACTGCAGTTGGAGCAGCAAATTAATAACATTGTGGGCGTCGTAACCAATGGCATTTTTGCCTGCCGGCCTGCCGATATGGTGTTGGTTGGCAGTGCAGATGGCACCAGGCTTATTTCATAACCAATGCTAAGCCAGCCTGCAGGACACAACCCTAATAATAAGAATAACTAACTGAATTTATTTTTAATTTATTGAAGAGATGTGACATGGATAAATTTTCGCTGGCCAAAGACAAAATAAAAATACTGCTGCTCGAAGGCCTGCATCAAAGTGCGGTGCAAAGCTTCAAAAATCAGGGCTACAGTAATATTGAGTATGTAAAAACCTCGTTGCCGGAAGACGAACTGATTGAGCGGATCAAAGACGTGCACTTTATCGGTATTCGTTCGCGTACCCAGTTGACCGAAAAAGTTCTGGCTTCAGCCGATAAGCTGGTTGCCATCGGTTGCTTTTGTATTGGGACTAATCAGGTCGATTTAACCGCAGCGTTAAAACGCGCTATTCCGGTTTTTAACGCGCCCTTTTCTAACACCCGCTCTGTCGCTGAACTGGTATTGGGTCAAATTATTATGCTGTTACGCGGCATTCCACAGCGCAATGCCGCGGCGCATCGCGGTGAGTGGCAAAAAACAGCCAATAACTCCTTTGAAGCACGCGGTAAAACACTGGGTATTATTGGCTATGGTCACATTGGTACCCAGTTAAGCATAATGGCCGAGAACATCGGCATGCGGGTGCAGTTTTACGATATCGAAGATAAGCTGGTATTGGGCAATGCCAGCCAGGTAACATTCGGTACTCTGCTAAAAACCTCTGATGTGATCAGCCTACACGTACCGGAAACTGCGCAAACCAAAAATATGATTGGTGAAGCCGAGCTGGCGCTGATGAAACCTGGTAGTGTGCTAATTAATGCCTCGCGCGGTACCGTAGTGGATATTGACGCGCTAACTGACGCACTGCGCAGCAATAAGCTGGCCGGCGCTGCTATTGACGTTTTTCCTACTGAGCCTAAAGGCAACGACGAAGAGTTTGTCTCGCCATTACGCGCATTCGACAATGTTATTCTGACACCGCATATTGGTGGCTCAACGCAGGAAGCGCAGGAAAACATTGGCTTTGAAGTCGCAGGCAAAATGGTTAAATACAGCGACAATGGTTCAACGTTGTCAGCAGTCAATTTCCCTGAAGTTTCGTTGCCAGAGCATAAGGGCCGTTCGCGCTTGTTGCATGTGCATAAAAACCAGCCTGGTGTGATGACTAAAATTAACGAAGCCTTTGCCAAACACAATATCAACATTGCCGGTCAATACTTACAAACCAATGCTGATATCGGCTATGTAGTTATAGATATCGACTCAGATGACGTTGAGCAGGCATTAAACGAGTTAAAAGCCATACCGGGCACACTACGCGCCCGCGTGCTGCACTGATCCTGGTTAAAAAAGCAAAAAGCCCGTTAGCAAACGGGCTTTTTTATTGGCATCTGCAATAAGGGCTGTAGTAATTAGTCTTCCTGCATTTCACTGATCAGGGTTTCGGCCAGTTCGTCTGGCAGCACCACAACACCTGGGCCTTCAGTGTCAGGTAATACCGCAATTGCCAGCTCGTCGCCGTTTAAACCTGACGTCCATTTATCCAGCCAGGTATCAACATCTACAGCCTGCGCCGTACAATGCGACCATTCACCTTCTATCCATTGCTCTGCCAGCTCGGCATGCGGCCAAACTGGAATACAACGCTCGTCTTCGGCACTGACCAAAACAAAACCTTCTTCATCGGTAAGGATCCAGATTTTTTCCAGATCAACCACCGCCTGAATGAAGTAGGTGTAACGTTGTTCTGCGTCTAATGACGCAATACGGCTAAGCTCTTCGGCTGTTAATTGGTATTCCATAAAATGTTCCTGTGTTTAAGCCTCTATTTGCGCTAATGATGACGGATCTGCCGCAGTTTTACCAATGATTATTCCGCAAACAGCGCGGTACCAAGCCACAGTAGCACCCCATACCTTGCTGCTTTGCCCAGTAGCACTAAAGGCAAAAATACGCGAAAGCGCACTTTTAGCACACCCGCTGCCAAGGTTAACGGGTCGCCAACTACCGGCAGCCACGCCAGCAATAAACTCCAGACGCCAAAACGCTGAAAATGTTGCCTGGCTGTCTCAAGCTGGCCTGCCGACAACGGAAACCAACGACGCTGCTCAAACCGCAGCAGCGACAATCCCAGATACCAGTTTATACAGGAACCCAGTGTATTGCCTGCCGTGGCGGCAATAAACAGCCAGACCGGCTGATAGCCCTGCTGCTGCAGGGCCAGCAGTAATACCTCACTGGAGGCTGGAAACAGCGTAGCGGCCAGCAGGCCACTGAAGAATAATGACAGGTACATCGGCAGCTATCAGGCTGCGAGCAGCTGCCACATCAGCCGTAACCAGATTGCCCACAACACGGCACAACCTAACAAAAATACGTTAAAGCGCAAACGCACATTGTTGCTGCCGATATGTACTGCGGTGTGTACCAGCCGCAACAATACAAATGCCGCGCCCAGGACAACATAAACCAGATCTGCCAGCCCTAGTTGCAGCACAAACACCACGCTGAAGTAATACAGCATCGGCATTTGAAACTGATTATCGAAGTTTCGGCTGGTGGCAATTACCTGCTCACCGGCACCGGTTAAATCCATCGTTTTAAATGCCGCAACCGTGATCTGTTTATTCTTTGCCGCCCGTATGCGACGCCGCCCCATTAATACCAATACAACGCTGGTCAGTAATACCTGCACAAAAACCGGTATCAGGATAAATTTTTCCATTCTCAACTCCTTATTAAACTGGTCAGAGCTTAAAGCAGCGCGACAAAACATGCCAGCGTCTTAATTCTGTCATGTTTGGCCTTTATATTTTGTCCGGTGATGTTGTTATACTGCGTCGTCTTTTTTATGGGGTGACGCTATGGCGCAACTATATTTTTATTACTCGGCCATGAATGCCGGGAAATCGACCTCTTTACTGCAAAGTGCTTATAACTATCAGGAAAGAGGCATGACAGTGGCGATATACACCGCGGCACTGGACAACCGTTTCGGTTTGGGCAAAGTCAGCTCGCGGATTGGTCTGGCAATGGATGCGCATATTTTTGACAGCAGTTTTAACTTTGTCAGCCATATACGGCAGGCGAAAACCCAGGGCCGGCTTGACTGTGTATTAATTGATGAAGCGCAGTTTTTGTCAAAGCAACAGGTCCGTCAGCTAACCGATGTAGTGGATGAGTTAAATGTACCGGTACTGGCGTTTGGTCTTCGCACTGACTTTTTAGGCCAAACGTTCGCCGGCAGTGAGGCCCTGTTGGCCTGGGCAGATAAGCTGATTGAACTGAAAACCATCTGCCATTGTGGCCGCAAAGCTAACTTTGTTGTGCGGCTGGATGAGAATGGCAATGCGGCTACTAAGGGCTCGCAGGTACAAATTGGCGGCAATGAAAGCTATGTTTCAATGTGCCGGGCGCACTTTAAACAGCTGGTGTGGCAAGATAAACCAACGGAGTAAACAATGAAAATTCTCTATGGCGTGCAGGCGACAGGCAATGGTCACATTAGCAGAGCGCGCGCCATGGGGAAATATCTGGCCACGGCAGGGGTACAGGTCGACTACCTGTTTTCCGGCCGTCCGGCAGAGCAGTTGTTTGATATGCAACCCTTTGCTGACTATCAGGTAAAACGCGGCTTGACCTTTGTGGCACAGGCAGGAAAAGTTAATTACTGGCAGAGTTTCTGGCAAGCGTCGATTAAAACACTGCAGCAGGACATTCTCGCGCTCGACTGCCGCCCTTATGATTTGGTGCTAACCGACTTTGAACCCATCACGGCACTGGCAGCCAAACGGCAGCATAAACGCAGTATCGCCCTTGGCCACCAATATGCGTTTTTGCACGATGTGCCGATGCAAAACGCCAACCTGATAACGCGGCTAATTTTTAAACACTTTGCCCCGGCGCAATATCAGCTGGGCCTGCACTGGCACCATTTTAATCAGCCTATATTACCGCCGATCATT
Source organism: Rheinheimera sp. (assembly GCA_041618685.1). GTDB lineage: Bacteria > Pseudomonadota > Gammaproteobacteria > Enterobacterales > Alteromonadaceae > Alishewanella. Next base: position 6,138 of record JBFKFH010000080.1, on the reverse strand, counting down.
GATGATATACCCCATCAGGGTGCAGTGCAGGCTAATCAGGTGTTGGTCTATCTGCCGTTTGAAGATCAATCCCGGGTACTGAGTATGCTACAACCGCTAACAGACTACCAATTCAGCCTCTATGGGCCCGGGCTACAAAAAGCAAGGTTGGGGCATATCCACACTCACCCCCCCGCTGTGGCGCCCTTTAAGGCTGATTTAGCCCGCTGTAGCTTTGTGCTGAGCAATGCCGGTTTTGAACTGATAAGCGAAGCGTTACAACTAAACAAACGTATACTGGTTAAACCGTTGCAAGGCCAGATGGAGCAACAATCTAATGCGCTTGCATTACAACAGTTAAAACTGGCCAGCCGCAGCGATGTGTTAACCAGCCGTATAATCCACGCCTGGCTTGAAGCCAAGTTTACGCAACGTCATGTGCAGTATCCCAATGTTGCCCGAGCTATTTGCAACTGGTTACTAACTGATACCCCGGACGATATTGCTACCCTTAGTCAGCAACTTTGGTAAGCCCGCCTGCTTATTTTGGCTAATTTGCTAAGGTAATTTGGGCCTATGTTATTAGATCCGTTATAGTAAAACTTCATAATCAGACGAGTGAACTATGACGACTGACGCCATTGCGTTACCCCACTTCTGGAACCTGCTCGATGCGCTGCCGGTAGCAATACTCTACAAAGAGCACGCCCGCAGCCGGATTTTGGCCAATAAAGCTGCACTGTTGTTGTTTCAGCTGCCGCCTGAACAGCCTCTGCTGTCATTAAAAGACTTGCAACAACTGCCGCTGTACGGTCCCGACAGAAAAGGCCGTTATGATCTGCTGCATAATCCGTTGCTGCTGGCACTGAGTGGATCAGAGCTGGAGCAAACTGTTATTCTGCAACAAAATCAGCTGTTACTTAGCAGTAAAATGGTGTCGCTTAGCTATACCCTACACAGCAGTGTGTTAATCAGCCTGCAACCAGCCAGTGTACTGGCGCCCGCCCCGCAAATGTCAGCAGTGGCTGTGCATGCCGATATTGCCGAGCTGGAAGAGGCGTTAGCGTTTGACAAACTTATTTCGCTTATCTCCACTGAACTGATTAACGTGCAGGACGATAAACTGGATCAGCATATTGAAGATGCACTGGCTGCAGTGGGCGAGTTCTGCCATGCCGACCGCAGTTACGTATTTCAGTTTAACGATGAAATCAACGAAATGAGTAACACTCACGAATGGGTGCGTGACGGCATTACATCAGCAAAAGCGCAGTTACAGCAGATCCCGCAGCAGGCGCTACCGTATTTCTATGAAAAAATTCAGCAAGACCTTGTATTTGCCGTAGACAAAGTAGCAGAACTACCTGCCGAAGCCAGTGCCGAAAAACAGGAATTTGATGCCGAAGATATTCAATCTGTGCTGTGCTGCGCCATGCTGGCGGATGACAAACTGATTGGTTTTGTCGGTTGTGATATGGTTTCCAGACAACGCCATTGGATAAACAATGACCTGCGCCGCTTGAAATTGGTTGGCGAGATGCTAGCCAATACATTACAAAATGTGCGATATCGGCATTCATTGCAGGCTATTCAATTACAATTACAGCAGGCCAATGCACAGCTACAGCAACAAGCAAATCAGGACGGTCTGACCGGCATTGCAAATCGCCGTCACTTTGACACCACCTTACAGCAAGAACTGCAACGCTGCAGCCGGTATCATTTGCCACTGGGCCTGCTAATGCTGGACATCGACTACTTTAAAGCCTACAACGATTACTATGGCCATCAAAAGGGCGACACCGTATTACAGCAGGTTTCCCGGCTATTGCAGCAACAAATAAAACGGGAAGGTGAACTGGCTGCCAGATATGGTGGTGAAGAGTTCGCGATTATATTGCCAGCAGCTGATGCCAACGCATGTAACCACATTGCCAGCGGTATTCAACAGCAGCTGCAAAAACTGGCGATACCGCATCAGGGTTCAGATATTAAACCGATACTGACGCTAAGCATCGGTTATTGCAGTATAATGCCAGACAAAAACAGTAGCGCCAGCGAGCTTATTCAGCGCGCCGACGCCGCTTTATACCGGGCCAAAAATACCGGTCGCAATGCTATTGTTGCCAGCTCGACTGCTGATATTACGTCGTCGCTGATAACTGACTAAAACCAAGCAAAGCACTGATAGCATGCTGGGAATAATCAATCCGGGTCGATTTGGTTTCGAAAAAAGCCCCTGCGGCCGGCCCGGTAAGTACCTGGTAGTTTGTCAGATCCTGCACCAGTGAATCGGTGAAATCATAAACTCGCAGATAGTCTTGCGTCAGGCCGGCGTGCCGGAGCATTTTCAGATATGGCACCAAGCCTTCGATACGGCAGGCTGTCGGCGTGCACTTACCGACATAGTATGGCTCTTCGCGCATTTGCAAATAGATATTCTCTGCGTACAGCAACAGCTCCTGTCTGATTGCTTTCGTCACAACCAAGTCTGATGCACTGTCAGCAAAATACACAGAGCCCAGCGCTTGCAGCATCCAGTGATCTTGTAACACTTTTTCTTTATCACGATTATCCCGGGTATGGCGGATCAGAGCCAGTGCTGAAACCTGCTGCTGCAACGCGGAAAGAGCCAGCGCGGCTTCACCCGGATAATATTCTGAGTTGAATGGCGAAACTTCACCGTTGTATGGGTTAAATTTTGAGAAGCGTATAGCATAGTCAGGCTTCTCAAAAAAGAACTGTAACCCTGCATTCAGTTTCGCGATAAAGGCATGATCCGGCGCAGCAACATTAAGCAATGCCAGAATCGCCAGTGCATTACCGCCTAGTTTCGCCTGCTTTTCATCCAACATCAGCGTAAAACCGCCTGGCACCTCAGACGACTCACAGTTCACCGTATTGCGGATCAGAAACCCTATGGCCCTATCCAGAGCTGGCTGCCAATGCGTCATGTCGTAGTGGCGTATACAGCTGTTCAGCGCCCAAATGGTGCCACAATGACGTAACATATTATATTTCACGTCAACGGTCTGCCCTTGCCGGTCGCGCTTGTAGACAAAGCTACCATCGTCATTGATCTGCTGTATCAGATCTTGCGCCGCTAATTTTACTCGGTAATCAGTATCTTGTACTAACATGCAGTGCCCTACTTATAAAATGGGTTACGCGCTTCGGTCACGGTGCGCAGTAGCGCCGGACGATTCAGCATTTGCCCGCCATCACGCGCTATAGGCACCCAAGGTATTGCACCGCGACCTTTGGTTGACTTAAATGACATCAAATCAAATGGAATCGACAGATAGAAACCTTTGGTAAAACTGCCTTCGCCATATTCAGCGGCACTGGCATCCGTAAAGGCGGCAAAAGCCCCGACGACAATACCGCTATCAAATCGTTTGGCGAAATCAAAATTAACGCCGACATCCTGAGCTAAAAAGCGGCCAACATTCATCGTCAGCATGGCGTCGTCGAGAAATTCAGGCTGATAGTACAGATTAATAAAACCCGTTATCACGTCATAATCAAAAAACTGCAGCTCCGTGTCATAGTCACGTTGTCTGACATAGTTTATGTCGGCCCCAATTGCAAAACGAGAATCCAGCGGGCGGTATAATATTTCGCCACCGGCACCACCAAACATCGTTTCCAGATAACCGGCATAGCCTTGCGCATAGAAGCTGTCGCTCAATTTCGCCATATGGCTAAAATACAACGTATCCAGGGTAGCAGTGCCGCGCGTTACATATTCGCGGCTATAGGTACGAACCCGGGGCAAGGTCGACTTCTGTGCATCAACTTTAAAGTTAAATTTGTCAAAGTTTTCCAGCAGGGTCACTTTTGCTGACGCACTTATCGCAGTGGTCGGAGAAAAGTAGTAGCTAGCATGGGGTAATACCCCGCCCTGATACATAAAGAAGGCTTCCGGGTTGCCCAACATCTGGATCCAGAACGTTTCCAAACCGAATCCCAGCCCATTGCCGCGTCCTTCAAACTGCCACGCTTGTCTGTCTGGTTGCGGATCTTTTCGCACATAGCTGCTGCGCACATCCGGCCGTAAGGTTTCATAACGTACCTGTTTTTTAAACTCTGCTGCGTCCACCACCGTTTCTACCATTGGCATGGCATAAGACTGGGTAACAATACGATAACGCTGGACACTGTATGGCAGGTAGTTCGCTAATACGCGGCTGATACGCTCAATACTTTCGTGCTCGTCACGAAACGCTCTTTGCTCGCCCTGTATTACCGCTTCGCTTTCGGTCACATTAACTTTACTAACCATAAAACCAGCTTGCGCATACAGCGCAGACGTTAGTTTAGCCAGTCTGTAATCCTGCTCCGCTACGCCGGCGTCCGCCGCCACGGCTAATGGCTTGCTATCAAATTTAACCTGTGAAATGGTATTAAAGTTGGTGTCGTAGCTGACGCCAAATCCAAAGGTATTACCGCGTTGATAGTTGATATTGAAATCAAAACTACCCCAACGGTACATCGCTGCGACGTTGACTTTAGAATCCTGCTCGATGATGCCGGCTCGTTCTTTCGAGTAATCATTACCTTCATACTCCAGCTTGAAACGTAAATCGGCTATCGGTGTCTGATATTCAATACCACCATACAACGCTGCAGGCCCTTTAAAAAAACGTTGGTAATCAATTTTACCACCACTGCCACTAAAGCCACCGGGCCGTCGGCAGAAGCGTTCTGAAACCTCGCAAAACGGATTGCTGATATTGCCAGAACGGCCTAAATAGCCCCAACCCAGCCCCAGGTGCACATCAAATGGGCCAAAACGCTTACTGGCTGCAATATATTCGCTTTCAAACAATCCCGTGCCGCCAAAATCTTTCAGGCCAACGCTAAGCTCAGGTAACCATTCGCTTTCTGTTAACAGCCGTACTTTTACATCTAAACCTTTGTCTTTGTAAGTTTGTTTACCGCTAAAACCTGGCGAGTTTGAATAGAGCTGCGTTCTGACATCGGCATAGCGGGCAGTGGTTTCCAGCCAGTCAAAAAGCTGAATACTAACCGACCAGTAGCGGTATTCATTAGCGTCGGCATAGTTAAAGCTAAAATAGCCTTCGTCTTGCATACGGGCAGTAGGGGTTTGAATTAATCCTACGCCGCCATGATCGGATTGCGACAGCTGAAAATCTGCACGGTTAAAAGCGTTACCACCGGTTGCGATTGCCGGTGCGCTGATCACCGCCAGCGCTACGCACATGGTGTAAAACAATACGGTGTTGTTCATAGAAAAATCCGGTTACGGGCTACTGCGATCAGTAATTGATTTAAAGTCTGAAACTGCTCAGGTAAAACTGACGGTTCAAACTGCACAATCAGCTGGCTGCCCGGTACTGTTTCGATAGTTGATTTTGTTGTGTCTGCCACAATCACCGATATCGTGCCGTCCGGGCGCTGCATCACACAGCTTGTGCTATCCGCTCCTGGCAGCTGCCGGGTCAATTCTTTGCAGTACGACGCTGCGCTTTTGCCCGCTATATGCAGTCCACTGGTTTTACTAACCAGCCCACTAAAATGAATGTTCGCTCTACGCCCAGCAGCCGTCAGCAAATAGTCACCAGCATCAAACATCGGGTTGCTTTCTAACTGCGTTCGGGCAAGATCATAGTCAAGTTGCAGCTCAATGCGACTGGCAACCGGCCAGCTTTCCACCTGTTGTTGCAGCATTAACACGCTGTTCGCCAGAGCCTGATCCCGGGCGGTTTGCAAATAGTGATAAAACGCGGTGAGTTGTTGCTGCAACGCCTGCTTATCTAATTGGCTTTGGTCGTCTACACGGTACAGCGCCGCCTGAGGCCAATAAGCCTGATGTGCGGAGACTGGCAAGCTGGCTATTACGTCGGCGAGTCGTGGCCGGGTAGTAAACTGATACTTTTCAGACTGATACTGCACCGTCACCACAGCCTGCACGGCACTACTGGCCATCAGCAGAACACTACATCCTAAACGGATAAAACAGTTCATCATTCGTGTACTCTTATTCAGGCTGGTAGTGACGGGCTATCTGGCTAAGATAAGTAATATTAACCACGGGCCAGAACGGCGCCGGTTGTTGTGTACTTTTTAATAAAATACCGCTGTCGGCGGCAAACCAGTAATGGTTCACCAAGCGTTTACCACCAGGCATAATAT
>JBFKFH010000079.1:0-13199 GCA_041618685.1 Rheinheimera sp. | reverse complement strand
GGGAAACGGCGGGCGTATTCGTCATAACCGCTTTGTACCCAGGATGGCATTTTGCTGCCGACGGCAATCAGTATTAACTTCATACTGCGTCAGGCACTCCAGAGTTTTTCCAGCTGATAAAAGCTGCGGCTTTCTTCGAGCATCACATGCACTACCACATCATCCAGATCAAGCAATACCCATTCGCCGGAGCTCTGGCCTTCAATGCCTAATGTGTTTATGCCTGCCTTTTTCACTTCAGCAGCAACATAGTCAGCAATAGATTTGGTGTGACGGTTTGATGTGCCGGAACAGACAATCATAAATTCGGTCACGCTCGACTTACCACGTACGTCGATAGTGACGATGTCTCTGCCTTTTAAATCGTCAATTTTGTCCTGAATAAAACTTACCAGCTCGGATGTTTGCACCCTGATTCCTCTGCGCGTTAAAAAAGCGGCATTTTAGCATAATTTAGGTCTGGTGATAGCTCTTACGCCTGATAGAGTTGCTGCGTTTGAATATAGTTCAATACTGCCGCATCTAAAGTTACAGTATCGGTCTCACCTTGCTTCAACTGACGGCGGATGTGACTGGCACTAAGCGCGTTGAGCGGGTTATTTAAAAGCAGGATGTGGCCTGCGGCTTTTGTCTGTAAAGCCTCCAGGCTCGAAACGCCAAATTGTTGCAGTAGTGCGGGGGCATCGCCATCTGCAGCACTGTAGCCGGGGCGCTGACACACCAACAAATGCGCATGTTGTAATATCATTTGCCAGTCTTTCCACTGACAAAAATAACTCAATGAGTCCATACCGATAATAAAGTACAACACATTTCCAGGTTCGCGTTTGCTCAGTAATTGCAGGCTGTCAATGGTAAAAGAGGCGCTGGTTTTATCCAGTTCAAGCCGCTCCAGCTGTAGTCCTGGATACGGACGTATCGCCAGCCGTACCATCGCAGCCCGTTGTTCGGCATTTACGCCTGGTGTCGCCCGGTGTGCCGGAAGATGACACGGCATTAGCCTGACTGCATCTAACCGGCAGTGCTTCTGCACATAGCACGCGCAGGCAATATGTCCCGGATGAACCGGGTCAAAGGTGCCACCCAAAATACCGATATGTTTAGTCATAACCGGCCTGCAGTTGCAAAGAAAATGCCTTGGGGACTGGTTTGATAAATAATGTCACCAGATGCGCCAGCGCTACATCAGTGTTGCTCAGCTGACCGCTTTTGTACAAACGGTCAAATGCGGCCAATTCCTGCAACAGGTAATCCAGCCAGTTTAGCGATAATCGTTGTAATGCTGCCTGATACAGTGGCTGCCGTTTGGGCCAGATTGCCAGGCTTTTAAATAAAGCGCTCAGGTTTTGCCGTTGCACTGCAGCCTGTTGCAGCTGGCGTAGTTGCAACACCTCTTTTTGCAGTTGCCAGGCGATGATCACCGCCTCGGTATCCTGCAGGCATAAACGCTGCAGCCGGTGCAGGGCTTCGTCAGTCTGGCCCTGCAACATAGCGTCAACTAACTGAAACACGCTATAACTGGAATGGTCTGCGAGAAACTGGCTCAGGCTGCTGGCATCCAAGGGTTGGGCAAGGTTGCTCAATGCCAGCTTTTCCAGTTCCTGCCTGGCCGCCAGCAGATTGCCGGCACAATGTTGTTGCAGTAGCGCCAGTGCGTCGCTACTAAGTTGTAGTTGTAGTTGCCGCGCTCTGTCCCGCAGCCATTGTTGGCTTTGGCGTTCATCCAGCGGATAAATGGGTACCTGCACGGCATGCGTTTGCAGTTGTTTAAACCATGCGAGTTTACTGACATCACTATGGCTGCGCTCACCATGAATCAGCAAAATGATATCGCTGTGCAGATGTTGCGGCAGGGTTTTTAGCTGTTCATTGGCTGGTGCAGATAATTTTTGCTGTGCCAGCTCCAATTCAATTAGCCGGCGTTCGGCAAACAGCGACATAGCTTGCAATTCACTGGTTAACTCAGTCCAGTCAAATTGGTTATCAGCAGTCAGGCTGATGCGTTCGCCAAAGCCTTGTTGTCTGGCGGCGGCACGAATAGCGTCTATCGCTTCGAGTTTTTGCAGCGGTTCTTCACCAAACAACAGGTAGCACGGCGCCAGTTGACCAGTCAAATGCTGCGGCAACTGATTGGCGTAGAGTTTTTGCATCACTGCCACCTGTCTGGCATTAATGTAGCCGGGACAGCTGACGCAAAATACGATTTGCTGCCTGCTGGCGCAATTCATCCAGCAACAGTTCCAGCTCTTTCGCCTTGCCCAACGCCTGATTCGGGTCGTCCTGGTAGTCGCGGAAAATCTCAAACTGATACTGTTGCGGTTCATTGTCTGGCATGGTCAGCGTGTAACGTACTTTGTAGATCAGCTCGTACTCCGCAACCTGACCATTGGGAAATAACGATAACGTGCGCCGCTCCAATGAATCATCAACCAATTGCAGCATAGGGGCTGATTGCTGATAGCTATCCAGCAGTTGCACTTTATTATGCTGTAAACGTGCACTGACCAGCGCCGCCAGTTCTGAATGACGCTGGCTTTGCACATACATGGCCGGAAAATGGCTGAGCGGCAGGTTACCACGCAGGTGAAAGCCGCAGCTGCTTAGCAGCAGGCTAAGCAGCAACAGACAAACTGCAGCGCCGCGGCCCATATCAGCCGACCACCAAATTAAGCAGTTTGCCCGGCACGTAAATTACTTTACGCAAGCTGACGCCTTCTAAATGCCGGCTGACATTGTCATCCAGTTTTGCAGCGGCAAACACCGTGTCCTGATCGGCATCGGCAGCCACGGTGACTTTACCGCGCACTTTTCCGTTTACCTGCACCACAACCAGCTTCTCGTCTTCTACCATTGCAGCGCTATCAGCAACCGGCCATGGCGTCTGTTCAATGCTGTGTGGCTGACCCAGTTGTGACCACAAATACTGCGCTACATGCGGTGTGATGGGGTTAAGCATTTGCAATAGTGCCAACACGGCTTCTTGCATTACCGCACGGTCCAGTTCAGTCGCTAAACTGGCTATTTGTAGTTTATTACTCAGCTCCATAATAGCGGCGATGGCGGTATTAAAGGTATAACGCCGGCCGATATCGTCAGAGACTTTAGCAATAGTTTTGTGGAGTTCACGCCGTAACGTTTTTTGTTCATTGTTCAGTGCACTGATATCCAGTACGCCGACTGTGCCGCTGGCAGCAAAATCATTAACTAAGGCATAAATACGTTTAATAAAGCGGTGCGCGCCTTCTACTGCTGAGTCTGACCATTCCAGCGTTTGCTCTGGTGGCGCGGTAAACATCATAAATAAACGCACGGTGTCAGCACCGTACAGATCGATGACTTTTTGTGGGTCAATACCGTTGTTTTTCGATTTTGACATCTTGCTCATGCCTGACGCCACCACCGGCAAACCATCGCTGTTAAGTACTGCGGTTAAAATGCGGCCTTTTTCATCACGGCTAACGCTGACATCCTGAGGCGAAAACCATTGCTTGCCGCCATTGTCGGTGTCACGGTAGAAGGTTTCAGCCAGTACCATGCCCTGACATAGCAAGCGTTTGAACGGTTCATCAGATTGAACTAAGCCAACATCACGCAGTAATTTGTGGAAAAACCGGCTATATAGCAAGTGCAAAATGGCGTGTTCAATACCGCCGATGTATTGGTCTACCGGCAGCCAGTAGTTGGCTTTGGCCGGGTCGAGCATAGCTTTATCATGATCCGGGCTGCAGTAACGCGCATAGTACCAACTCGACTCCATAAAGGTGTCGAAGGTATCGGTTTCATGGAATGCTTCTTCGCCATTGTAAGTGGTTTTTGCCCACTCTGAATCGGCTTTAATCGGCGACGTGACGCCGTCCATTACCACATCCTCCGGTAAGCGAACCGGCAGTTGATCTTCGGGCACCGGCACCTGACTGCCATCTGCCAGGTTCAGCATGGGGATAGGGGTACCCCAGTAACGCTGGCGTGATACACCCCAGTCGCGCAGGCGGTAATTTACTTTAACTTCACCACGACCCATGCTGGCCAGTTTGGTGGCAATGGCATTAAAGGCTTCTGTAAATGGCAGACCATCGAATTCGGCCGAGTTGACCAGAATACCTTTGTCGATGTAAGCCGCTTTGGATAAATCACATTCCTGTGTACTGTCCCCAGCAGGCGCTACCACTTGCTTAATGCTCAGATTGTACTTGCTGGCAAACTCATAATCGCGCTGATCATGGCCGGGCACAGCCATCACGGCACCAGAGCCGTAGTCCATCAATACAAAGTTGGCGACCCATACCGGTACTTGTTCACCGGTTAACGGGTGAATAGCAAAAATGCCGGTTGCACAGCCTTTTTTCTCCATGGTGGCCAGTTCGGCCTCAGCCATTTTGCCGCCTTTGCAGTCTTCAATAAAAGCTGCCAGCGCCGGATTGTTCGCTGCCGCTTGCTGTGCCAGCGGATGCTGGGCTGCAACCGCTACATAGGTAACACCGTACAGCGTGTCAGGACGCGTGGTATATACCGTTAAGCTGTCATTTGTACCGGCGATATCAAACCGGATCTCAACGCCCTCTGAGCGACCAATCCAGTTCTTCTGCATGGTTTTTACTTGCTCTGGCCAGCCGTCCAGTTGATCCAAGTCCTGCAGCAATTCTTCTGCATAAGCGGTAATTTTAATAAACCACTGCGCTAATTCACGCTGCTCGACTAATGCGCCTGAACGCCAGCCCCGGCCATCAATAACCTGCTCATTGGCCAGTACGCACTGATCCACCGGATCCCAGTTCACCGTGGCCATTTTTTTGTATACCAGGCCTTTTTCATACAACTTAGTGAAAAACCATTGTTCCCACTTGTAGTATTCTGGCTTACAGGTTGCCACTTCGCGGCTCCAGTCATAGCCAAAACCTAAACGTTTTAACTGGGTACGCATGTAATCGATATTTTCGTAGGTCCATTTCGCCGGCGCGGTTTTATTATTTATTGCCGCATTTTCAGCAGGTAAACCAAAGGCATCCCAACCCATAGGTTGCATCACATTTTTACCCTGCATACGCTGAAAACGGCTAACCACATCACCTATCGTGTAGTTACGCACGTGGCCCATATGCAAGCGCCCGCTGGGATAAGGAAACATCGACAGGCAGTAGAATTTTTCTTTGCTCTCATCTTCTGTCACTTTAAACGCGTTGGTTTGTTCCCATTGCTGCTGCAGAGCGGTTTCAATCTGCTGCGGGTTGTATTGTTCTTGCATTAAGGTCTTCCGAAAAGGGGGTTAGTACAGCTGCCATATTAACGGCAAAAAAGTGGCTATAGCATACCGCAGAGCCGTTTTGACAACAACAAGCAGAGCATTGTCTATACTGGTTTTACATCACTGGAGGCGCTATGGCAGATTTTGTAAAGAAATATCAAAAGTGGTTGAGCGAGTTTAACGATAGGCTGACCCAGCTGGAACGGCGTCAGTTGGACAATATGGTCAAGTTTGGTGAGCAGTTTAAAGCCTTTATTAAGGCCAGTAAGGATTTAAGCGCCTATGAGACCACCCTGTTTGTCGAAACGCTGAAGCGGCAGTGGCAGGAGCACAGTGAGCAAGAGCGTGAAAAAGAAGCCAGTGAGGCACCGTCGCTGTGGCCTGAAGCGTTATGGCAGGAACTTAGTAGTATCACCGATAAAAGCCAGCTTGAATGGCAGGAGCTGGCGCAGGATTTTAAACATCAGGGCGTATACTATCAGGGCGAAGTGGTGGGTATGGGCCGCTACCGCTGCAGCCATTGTCTGGCGCACATCGATTACACCCACCCGGGCGAACTACTGGCCTGCAGCCAGTGCGCCGGCGTGCAGTTTTTCCGCGAAGGTCTACCGGTGTAGTTCAGCCCGGCGTTGATAATAATAAGACGTTAGTCGCTGGGCAGCTGGCGGCTTTTTTGTTAGACTGCGCCGCCATAAATGTTAAGCAAATGCTTATTTCTTTTCAGCGTGCAGGATCCCGGGCCAATGTAATTTTTCATTTTTCAGCGAACGTTTCATTCGGCAAGCCAGAGTGCCTGACGGAAAATTGTATTTTTAACCCCGGATCGATAAATGATAACTTACTTAAAACAACACTGGTTTTCTAATTTGCGTGGTGATGTGCTTGCTGCTCTCGTTGTTGCGCTGGCGCTAATTCCTGAAGCCATTGCTTTTTCTATCATTGCAGGCGTTGACCCTAAAGTAGGCCTGTATGCATCGTTTTGTATTGCCGTAATTACGGCTTTCGCTGGCGGCAGACCGGCAATGATTTCTGCCGCGACCGGCGCTATGGCGCTGGTTATGGTGACTCTGGTGCGTGAACACGGTCTTGAGTATTTGCTCGCCGCTACGTTACTGACCGGCGTACTGCAAATTATATTCGGCCTGTTTAAACTGGGTGATCTGATGCGTTTTGTGTCACGCTCAGTGGTTACCGGTTTTGTTAACGCGCTGGCGATTCTGATTTTTCTGGCGCAACTGCCAGAGCTAAGCGGTCAGCATGGTACTGTTCTGGTATACGGAATGACAGCACTGGGTCTGGCCATTATTTACTTATTCCCGTATGTCACTAAAGCCATCCCGTCGCCACTCATTTGTATTATTGTACTGACTGCCCTGGCGCTGTATTTCGGTATGGATATTCGCACCGTCGCCGATATGGGTGAGCTACCCGACAGCCTGCCAATCTTTTTATGGCCGGATGTACCCCTAACAATGCAAACCCTGGTGATTATTTTTCCGTATGCGTTAGCACTGGCTGTAGTGGGGATACTGGAATCGTTAATGACTGCAACCATTGTTGACGATCTTACTGATACCAGCAGTGACAAGAACCGTGAATGTGTCGGTCAGGGGGTTGCCAATATCGGTTCAGGTTTAATTGGTGGTATGGCCGGCTGCGCGATGATTGGCCAATCCATTATTAACGTTAAATCAGGTGGTCGCACGCGTTTATCTACGTTGCTCGCCGGTGTCTTTCTGCTGATTCTAATTGTATTTCTCGATGCCTGGGTTGGCCTTATTCCTATGGCGGCGCTGGTGGCCATTATGATTATGGTATCAATAGGTACCTTTAACTGGGGATCGATTAAAGATTTGCGCAAAAACCCGAAAAGCTCCAGCGTGGTGATGCTGGCAACGGTGTTGGTAACGGTATTTACCCATAACCTGGCATATGGCGTGCTAGTCGGGGTGCTATTTAGTGCACTGTTTTTCGCCAGCAAAGTGGGGAAAATACTTTACATCGGTTCCAGCCTGACGGCTGATGGCCATCAGCGCAATTATGAGGTGGTAGGTCAGGTGTTTTTCACCTCTGCCGAGCAGTTCATCGCCGGTTTTAACTTTAAAGAGGCGGTAGAACGGGTGCGCATTGACTTAACCCGGGCACATTTTTGGGATATTACCGCCATTAGCTCGCTGGACAAGGTGGTGATTAAGTTTCGCCGTGAAGGCACCGCCGTAGAGTTGATTGGCTTAAATGAGGCTAGCGCTACCCTGGTGGATAAATTTGGCGTGTATAATCAGCCGGATGCCGTGGAAAAGCTGATGGGGCACTAACAGCAGGACAAGGAGAATAATAATGAGTAAAAAAGTACTGGCCTGTATTGATGCATCACCTTACGCCGAAGCGGTGTGTGATTATGCGGTATGGGCGGCAAAAAAGCTCGATGTCGCGATGTCGTTGGTGCACGTGCTGGATAAAGCCCAGCATACGCAAACTCCGGATTTAAGCGGCAGTATTGGCCTGGGCTCGCAGGAATTATTATTACAGCAACTGGCTGAACTGGATGAAAAGTACAGTAAGCTGGCGCTGGAACGCGGACGTAGCATTTTAGATGCCGCTAAAGTGCGGGCAGAACAAGCCGGCGTGAAAGCTGTTGATGAGCGTTTGCGTCATGGACAGCTGGTAGAAACACTGACGGAACTGGAAGACGAAACCCGCTTATTAGTGTTGGGTAAGCGAGGCTTTAGTAGCGCCGACGCCCACGGCCATATGGGGCTGCACGTTGAGCGCGTGATCCGTAGTTTGCACAAGCCAATCTTGCTGACGCAGCAAGGTTACACTGAACCCAAACGTATTATGCTGGCGTATGATGGCAGTGATACTGCGTTGAAAGGCTTAGAAATGCTGGCCCGCAGCCCGTTAGGTCGCGGCTTGCCGGTTCATCTGGTTATGGCTGGTGCAGATGTTGAGGCGGCACGCTCACAAATGGACAGCGCAGCGCAGATATTACGTGCAGCAGGCTTTGATACCAAGGTTGCAATAGTCGCCGGCGAACCGGAAACGGTATTGAACCAATACCAGCAAGAGCATGTGATAGATTTAATGGTCATGGGGGCATATGGCCACTCCCGAATCCGGCAGTTTATTGTTGGCAGCACCACCACTGCCATGATCTGCAAAGCAAAGTGCTCTTTGCTGATTTTACGTTAACCCCAAAACCCGGCTGTCAGCCGGGTTTTTTGTTCCTTAAACCAATATGGATCGTTAGTTACTACAATGCACAAACATCACTTCTTGTTCTGGCCAGCACTGCTGTGCCTTTTTGCCCCAGCAACTCAGGCCGCTGTGGGGGCGCTTGACCTGACCGCCAGTTTAACCGGCTTTGTTGCACTGGGCATTTTTGTTCTGGCCTATGTGTTGGTTATGGCAGAAGAAAAGATTCATTTGCGCAAATCCAAACCAGTGCTAATTGCGGCCGGTATTATCTGGGCCATGATTGGCTGGCAGTATGTAGTAGCTGGGCAACCGGCAGCGTCGGAAGCAGCGTTTCGTCATACGTTGCTTGAATTTGCTGAACTGATGCTGTTTTTGCTGGTTGCGATGACCTATATCAATGCGCTCGAAGAGCGGCGTTTATTTGATGTATTACGTAGCTGGATGGTGCGAAAAGGGTTCAGTTATCGTCAGTTGTTCTGGATTACCGGTGTGCTGTCGTTTTTTATCTCACCAGTGGCTGACAACCTGACCACTGCATTGTTGATGTGTGCCGTCGTGATGAAAGTGGCCGCAGGCGACAAAAAGTTTATTAACTTATGCTGTATCAATATTGTTGTAGCTGCCAATGCCGGCGGCGCTTTTAGCCCGTTTGGCGATATAACCACACTGATGGAATGGCAGGCTGGTTTGCTGCACTTTGCGGATTTTCTAACGCTGTTTTTGCCGTCACTGGTTAACTATTTGGTGCCGGCGGTGATCATGAGTCTGTTTGTAGAAAACCGTAAACCTAATGCCGTACAGGATGATATTGAGCTTAAACGTGGCGCCCTGCGGATTCTGACGCTGTTTTTACTGACCATTGCTACGGCCGTGTTATTCCATACGGTACTGCATTTGCCACCGGTGCTGGGCATGATGACCGGCTTAGGCTACTTGCAGTTTTTCGGCTACTTTTTGCAGCAATCGTTGCCCGGGTCACTGGCGCGTAAACGGGCGATGGCCGAGCGGGCGGGAGACGAAGAACGCATTAAGGCACTGGGGCAGGTAGTACCCTTTGATGTTTTTAGTCGCGTTGCGCGGGCGGAATGGGACACCTTATTGTTTTTCTACGGCGTGGTGATGTGTGTCGGTGGTCTGGGATATATCGGCTATTTAGCCTTGATGTCAGATCTGCTGTTTACCCAGTGGGATGCTACGGCAGCAAATGTGGTGCTGGGACTAATTTCTGCAGTGGTGGACAATATTCCTGTCATGTTTGCGGTATTGACGATGCAGCCTGACATGTCACATGGTCACTGGTTACTTATCACGTTAACCGCAGGTGTCGGTGGCAGCTTGTTATCTATCGGCTCTGCGGCCGGGGTGGCGTTAATGGGACAGGCTCGCGGCTACTACACCTTTGCCGGTCATTTGAAATGGGCGCCGGCGATATTGTTGGGCTATGCCGCCAGTATTGCTGTTCATCTGTGGCTAAATAGTGCCAGTTTTAATGTTTTTACCTCTGGCTGAGTAAATATTCTAATCAAGTTGTTTTATACTAGCGGCCCGGCATGTACCGGGCTCCTTTTTGGCCATAACGAAGGATAGAACTGTGAAGTTGTCTGTGCTGTATCTGTTGCTGTGCGCAGTATTTTCTCCGGCGGCGTTCGCCACTACCGGAAATCTGAATCTTACTTTATCTCCGGTTGGTATAGCAGCACTGGTGTTGTTTGTACTGGCCTATCTTTTGGTGATGGCAGAGGAAAAAATCCATCTGCGCAAATCCAAGCCAGTTCTGGTCGCTGCAGGTATTATCTGGGCACTGATTGCCTGGCGCTATATGCAGGATGGCATTACCGGCGTCACAGCCGAGGCGTTTCGCCATACGCTGCTTGAATTCGCCGAATTAATGCTATTTTTACTGGTTGCGATGACGTATATCAGTGCGCTTGAAGAGCGCCGGCTGTTCGACGCGTTACGGGCCTGGATGATACGCCGCGGTTTTAGCTACCGTACGTTATTCTGGATCAGCGGTGTGCTGGCGTTTGTGATCTCATCGTTTGCCAACAATATGACTACCGCTATGCTGATGTGTGCAGTGGTAATGAAAGTAGCTGAAGGCGACAAACGTTTTATCAACCTGACCTGCGTAAATATTGTTGTTGCCGCCAACGCCGGTGGTGCTTTTATTCCGTTTGGCGACATTACCACGCTGATGGTCTGGCAAGCGGGCATTATTACATTTAATGAATTCTTCACCTTATTTGTGCCTGCAGTGGTGAACTATATTGTGCCGGCGATCATTATGAGCTTTTTTGTCGAGCGGCGTTATCCGGCTGCCTTGCAGGAAGACGTGGAGTTAAAGCGCGGTGCGTTGCGTATTTTAACCTTGTTTCTCACCACTATCGCGATTGCCGTGTTGTACCATTCCTGGCTTGATTTACCCCCGGTGCTGGGCATGATGACAGGGCTTGGTCTGTTACAGTTTTTTGGCTACTTTTTGCGGAAAACACTGCCCGGTTCGCTGGCGCGCAAACGTGCAATGGCTGAGCGCGAAGGCGATATGGAGCGGGTGCGGGCGCTGGGACAAATTGTGCCATTTGACGTATTCAACCGTATTGCCCGCGCAGAGTGGGACACGCTGTTGTTTTTCTATGGTGTGGTAATGTGTGTCGGTGGTCTGGGTTACATTGGTTATCTGGAAATGCTGTCGGTGAGTTTGTATGGCAGCGGCAATCCGACTGTGGCCAACGTGGTACTGGGGTTAATGTCGGCGGTGGTGGATAACATACCGGTGATGTTTGCGGTATTAACAATGGAGCCGGCGATGTCGCATGGCCAGTGGTTGCTCATCACGTTAACGGCCGGCGTGGGCGGCAGCTTGTTATCAATCGGCTCGGCAGCCGGGGTGGCACTGATGGGGCAGGCCCGCGGTTACTATACGTTTGCCGGACATTTAAAATGGGCACCGGTCATATTGCTGGGTTACGGCGCCAGTGTGATGACACATCTGTATTTCAATGCCGAGCTGTTTCACATCTTCGGCCGGCCGCTTGGACACTAAGCAGTAACACGGCGCGGCCTGCTGCACCGTACGTGAGGAATAACCATGTCAAAAAAAGTTTATTGTATCGCTCAGTTTCAACCCAAGCCGGGTAAGGCTGACGAATTGTTCAACGTGTTACAAAGCCTGGAACCAAACAGTAACCGCGAAGACGGCTGCCTGCAGTATATTGTCACGCGGCAAATAAGCAGCCCATTTGCTGAAGGTAAAAGCTTTCCTATAGCGTTTAATGAAATCTGGGCCGACATTGCCAGCTTCGAGGCGCATTGTCAGCGTGCAGAAATAAAACATTTCTTTGAAACCTACTGTCTGGCTGAAGACGGTCTGGCAGCTGATTGGAATGTATGCATTTACACCGACGAGCCGACCGATTTCGACGCGCCTAAGCTAACATAATTACCCGCTTCAACTTGATTAAAGCCCCGCATAAGCGGGGCTTTTTTATCGGCTCAAATGTGCTAGCTTGTAGCGTGTAAAGTGCAACCACATGAAGGCATTGCAATGAAAACCATCGGCATAATTGGCGGTATGAGCTGGGAATCTACCATCCCTTACTACCGGCAGCTTAATCAAGCTGTGAAGCAACGGCTGGGGGGGCTGCATTCGGCCCGCTGCATCATATTTAGCGTAGATTTTTATGAGATTGAACGTTTGCAGCATTCGGGCGACTGGGATGCTGCCGGCGTTATGCTGGCTGACGTGGCTAAAAAACTGGAAGGTGCCGGCGCAGATTTTATTCTGCTGGCCACCAACACTATGCATAAAGTTGCTGCCACTATTGAAGCAGCGGTTAGTATTCCGCTGTTACATATTGCTGATGCGACAGCGATGGCGATTAACACAGCAGGATTCGCTAAGGTGGGGTTGCTCGGTACTAAATTTACGATGGAGCAGCCTTTTTATCGCGAGCGGCTCAACCAGCATGGTATTGAGGTCGTTACGCCCGATGAGGCAGAGCGCGATTTAGTTCATCAGATCATTTATCAAGAGCTGTGTCAGGGTGACATCAATACAGAATCGAAACAGGCCGTGCGTCGGGTCATGGCCGGGCTGGCCTGGCAGGGGGTGGAGGCGATAATTCTGGGCTGCACAGAAATTGGACTATTGGTTAGCAAAGCCGATGCCGCTGTACCACTGTTCGATACAACAATAATTCATGCACAGGCTGCAGTTGAGCTGGCGTTGTATAGCAGTGGCAATAGCCGCAATTGAAAATGGTTAACAGAGGCTGCACATGGACGCATTGCTTACGATAATAGTCAGTACACTGCTTGCAGGATTGGCTATGCCGATAGGGGCGGCAGTTGCGGCGGTAGAACATATTCGGGCCGACTGGCTGGAAAAAGAATTCCGTCACAGCGTGCTGGCGTTTGGCGCTGGCGCTTTGCTATCTGCAGTGGCACTGGTATTGGTGCCAGAAGGCATAAAGCATCACACTATTGTGACAGCGGCATTATGGTTTATAGCCGGCGGCTTTGGTTTTATGCTGTTAGATATGGCGCTAAAAAAAGCCAATACTCCGGCTAGTCAGCTCGCTGCGATGCTGGCCGATTTTATTCCGGAATCTATTGCGCTGGGAGCGGCTTTTAGCGGCAATGCCAATGTGGCTATGTTGCTGGCGGGGATTATCGCATTGCAGAATTTACCTGAAGGTTTTAATGCATACCGTGAGCTGTATACGGCATCCGCTTCACGTTGGCAGCTTATTGGCAGTTT
>JBFKFH010000078.1:0-13322 GCA_041618685.1 Rheinheimera sp. | reverse complement strand
TTTGCTCAGCTAGACCGTATCCGTCATGTATTGCAGTTATCCGGTCGGGCGGATAGCACGGCCATCGACCCGCCAGAGCAGGAGCAACCCTGATGCGTAAGCCGCAGCGTTTAGGCCTGATTTATCTGTCATTGTTTGTCGCGTTACTACTGACAGTAATGCCAATGCCGCAGTTGGTAAAACTGGCCCGACCCGATTGGGCATTGCTGGTGCTGATGTACTGGGCGATGGCATTGCCAAGCCGGGTTAGCGTGGGTAGCGCTTTTGTTACCGGCTTTATTGTTGATGTACTGGTTGGCACTGTGCTGGGGGTGAATGCTCTGGCTTACTCAGTCGTGATCTTCGTTGTCGCGCAGCACCATCTGAAAATCCGTAACTTCTCTGTGGTGCAACAATCACTGCTGCTGGGGCTATTGCTGGCGCTTTACCAGCTATTGCTGTTCTGGCTCAGCCACTTCTTAACCGGCGTTTATTTCCGGCCGCAGTATTTGTGGCCAGTGCTGACCGGTATGCTGGTCTGGCCCTGGTTATTCTGGCTATTACGCCGCTACCGGCGGCAGTTAAAAATTCAATGAACTATCCTGCAATCGCATTAGCTTCTTCCTCGCCAAGGCGACGTGAACTGCTGACGCAGTTGGGTGTCAACTATCAACTGGTTAGCGCAAATATCGACGAATCGGTGCTGCCCAATGAAGCGGCAATACCCTACGTGCAGCGGCTGGCATTGGCGAAAGCCAGAGCCGGATTAGCCCGGCTGAGTACCGATATGCCTGTATTGGGGGCCGATACTATCGTCGTGGTCGATGACATCATTCTGGGTAAGCCGGCCGACTTTGCCGAATTTTCACGCACAATGCAGTTATTGTCCGGCCGTTGCCATCAGGTTATGACGGCAGTTGCGCTGGTAAGCCGGCAACGCCAATTGCAGCAACTGGTCTGTACCGAGGTTTACTTTCGCCAACTGAAAGAGGCCGAAATTACTGCGTACTGGGCCAGTGGCGAACCGCAAGACAAAGCCGGCGGTTATGGTATTCAGGGTCTGGCGGCTAAGTTTGTGCAGCGGATTAATGGCAGTTATACCGCTGTGGTGGGCTTACCACTGTGTGAAACTGAACAATTGCTACAACAATGGCAGGAGCCATTATGAGTGCCGAATTACTGCTGAATGTCACCCCAAGTGAAACACGGGTGGCGCTGATTGAAAATGGCGTACTACAGGAGCTGCATATTGAACGTCAGGCTAAACTTGGCCTGGTGGGTAATATTTATGTTGGTAAAGTCAGCCGGGTGTTACCGGGCATGCAGGCGGCGTTTGTTGATATTGGGCTGGATAAGGCGGCGTTTTTGCACGCTTCTGACATTGTGCAGCACGACACGTTGGCCGAGTTGGATGGCAAGCCAGCGGTAAGTAAAGATATCCGCGTGCTGGTGCGCGAAGGCCAGTATCTGCTGGTGCAGGTGGTAAAAGACCCGCTAGGCACCAAGGGCGCGCGGTTGACTACAGACATGACGTTACCGTCGCGCTACCTGGTTTTTATGCCAGGCTCGCCCCATGTTGGTGTGTCTCAGCGGCTGGAATCAGAGGCCGAACGCAGCCGGCTGAAAAACATCGTTAGCCAGTATCTGGATGATAGCGGCGGTTTTATCGTGCGCACGGCCGCAGAAGGCGCCGGTGAAGAAGAGCTGGCGCAGGATGCAAAATTCCTGAAAAAACTGTGGGCCAAGGTGATTAAACGCAAACAGAAAACGCGTAAGGAAGGCGTGGTTTACGAAGATCTGACGCTGGCTTACCGTATTTTACGCGATTTTGTTGGCACCGAGCTGGAGCGGATAAGGATCGATTCCAAAATAACGTTTCAGCAGCTTACCGCATTTTGCGAAGAGTTTATTCCGCATCTGTCGCCGTTACTGGAATATTATCCGGGCGAGCGGCCTATTTTTGACATGTTTGATGTTGAAAACGAAATTCAGCGCGCGCTGGAGCGTAAAGTTCCGTTGAAAAGTGGTGGCTACCTGATCATTGATCAGACGGAAGCGATGACCACCATAGATGTGAACACCGGTGCCTTTGTTGGCCACCGCAACCTGGAAGAAACCATCTTTAACACCAATGCTGAGGCGACACAGGCCATAGCGCGCCAGCTGAGACTTCGCAATCTGGGCGGTATTATTATTATCGACTTTATTGATATGCAAAGCAGCGAACACAAAAAACGGGTGTTCCACAGCCTGGAGCTGGCACTGGCACGGGACAGGGCTAAAACCAATATCCACGGCTTCTCTGCGCTGGGCCTGGTAGAGATGACGCGGAAAAGAACCCGCGAAAGTCTGGAACATATACTGTGTTCTGAGTGTCCAGTATGTGAGGGGCGTGGCAGTTTAAAAACTGTAGAGACCGTTTGTTTTGAAGTGTTGCGCGAAATAGTGCGGGTAAACCGGGCTTACGCCGCGGATAAATTTGTCGTGTATGTGTCGCCTGCGGTTAAAGATGCGTTGACCAACGACGAGTTTCATAATCTGGCTGAGTTACAGGTGTTTATTGGTAAGCAGATCAATATTCAGACTGAACCGCTGTACACGCAGGAGCAATTTGATGTGGTGATGATGTAGTGCAACAGGCAAAACGGTGGTGTTTATACTGTTTACACAAGCTCTGGCTCGCCTTTGCGCTGCTGCTGGTGCTGTTGGCTGTGCTTATTTCAGTCCTGCGTTACAGCCTGCCTTATGCCGACGATTACAAACATCATATTGAACAGCTGATCAGCGACCGCTATGGTGCAAGGGTGCAGATTAATCAGCTTAGTGCTGGCTGGCAGAAGTTTGGCCCGGCACTGCTGCTAAAAGACGTGCAACTCTACAATGATCAGCAGTTACAGCTGAGCATTCGCGAAACCCGGGTTCGGTTCGATTTCTGGCGTAGCTTGCTCAGCCGCCAGTTAACTGCGCAGCATTTCGAACTTAGCGGGCTAACCTATTATGTCGATGCTGACAGCCTGTTAGCCAGCGGCAAAAATAACAATCTGGACAGCGCTCCGGTGCTGGATGCGCTGGAAACACTCTTCTTTCAGCAGCTGGCCTATTTCTCGGTGATCGACAGCCAGCTGGTGTTGCAGGACGACGCCAATCCGGAGTTGATCCTAAATATTAAACAGCTGGACTGGACCAACAGTGACAATCATCACCAGGGCTATGGTGAGTTGTCTTTAGCCGGCGTGACCGCTAACACTCTGTCGTTTGTGCTGGATTTACACGGCGCCAGTCTCGGTGATGCCTTCGGACAGCTGTATCTGGAGAGCTCACGACTGGATGTTTTGCCCTGGTTCGCCAGTGTCTTACCGTCCAGTCAAAAACTGCAACAAGCCAATATTAACTTTAAAGCCTGGGGCCGGATTGACAACGGCTTACTGCGTCGGATGCAGATAGAGTTGGCGGATAACAGCCTGACCTGGCGGCGGCAGGGTGAGACACATCAGTTGCGCTTGGGCCAGGGCCAGTTGCTATGGCAACCAGATGCTAATGGTTGGTCGCTGTACTCCGGGGCGCTGACACTGGCAGCAGAGCAACAACAATGGCAGGATCTACAGCTGCAGCTGCACCGGCAAGATAATAGCTGGCTGGGCAGTCTGACTAACTTCAGGCTGGAAGCGGTAACGCCGCTGGCTAATTTGCTGGCAGAAGATGTCGCCTTATTACAGCAGTTGGTGGCGTACCAGCCAAACGGCCATCTGCAACAACTGCAATGGCGTATCAATGAGCAGCAATGGCAGCTGGCCGGAAAGTTTGAGGCATTGCAGTCTGAGCCGCTGGGCGATATTCCCGGCCTTAGCGCAGTGGCTGGCCAGTTTTGGCTCAGCGATAATGTATCTAAAGTGACATTGCAGGCGCAGCATGGCCAGCTGCGCTGGGATGGCCTGTTTAGTGCGGCGACTCCCTATGACAGCCTGACTGCGACGGCCTATTTACAACCGATCGGCGAGCGCTGGCAGTTGCGCATACCCACGCTGAGCTTACGCAGCCCGGATTTACAACTGGATGCCAGTTTACAGCTGGATGACAAGCTACAAATTCTGGCGCGGTTACAACAGCTTGACGCGGCCACCGCCAGTGCTTACTTTCCGCAGCGTTATATGCCTCAGACAGTGCGCGATTATCTGCAACAAGCGATAGTGCAGGGGCAGATCCGAGATGCCACCTTTGTCTGGCACGGTGTACCAGCTGAATTCCCCTATCGAGAGCAGCAGGGGGTATTTCAGGTGTTGGCTGAGCTGGAGCAGGGCGAATTGGCTTTTGCGCCCGACTGGCCGGCAGTACAGCAGTTAAGCGCACAACTATGGTTCGAAAATGCGGCGATGCGTATTCAATCACACAGCGGCGAACTGGCCGGTATGGCTTTACAACAGGGCGTAACGGCAACGATAACCGACTTATTTCACGCTGATACGCTGGATATTGATATTCAACAGCAACTGGACGCCGAAGCCGTAACCGCCCTGATGCTGCAATCTCCGCTGCAGCATAATCTGGGTAAAACGCTGCAGCACCTGGGTATCAGTGGCGCAGTGCGCGGCGATGTTAACCTGGCAATTGGCTTGAAAGCGCCGTCAGTTCTGGCCAGCGGCAATGTTGAACTTGACCGGCTGAGCCTGGCGTTAACCGCACCGCAAATGCAGCTTGATAACGTCAGCGGCACGCTAAGCTTTGAAAACGAACAGATCCGTGCCGATGATTTGCAGCTGCAGTGGCATGGTCTGCCGCTGACGGCAGCACTGCAAGGCGAGCAAGGTGATACCGGTTATCAGCTGGCACTGCAGGTGCAGGGTAACCAGGCGGCAAAATCATTGCTTAACGTGCTGCATGAGCCCGCTGCCGGGCTGGTTGACGGTACAACCGACTGGCAGTTAGAGCTGGCGCTGCATTTACCGGAACAGGGCTTTAATTATCACGCTAAGTTGCGCTCTGCTTTAACTGACACGGCGTTGCTGCTGCCTGAGCCCTATAATAAAGCAGCCGGACAGAGTGCAGAGTTGATGATCACCGCCAATGGTGACAGTCAGCGCTCTATTTTGGCCGCGCATTACAATCAGCAGTTGCATTTTCATGCCGAATTACTGCACGACAGCCAACAGTTCAGCCGGGTACATCTGATTGCCGCCAATCAGGACAGCGGCCTGAATGGCGCCGGTTTTACCGTCAGCATTGAGTTACCACAACTGGCATTTTTGCCTTGGTTTGAATTGCTTCAGCAACAGTTGGCTGACACGACAGCTGCCGAGCAACCGCTGTTTCCACCACTGGCGCAGGTGCGTGGTAAGGTGGGACAATTGGATATCGCCCCCGGTGTGCGGCTAAATAACACCGTATTTGAATTAAACCAGCAGGCGGAACAATGGCAGCTACAGCTAAATGGTACCGAAATTGCCAGCCGCTGGCGCTTCAGTAAACACTGGCAGACACAGGGCATTACCGCCGAGCTGGACTATCTGCATTTACCTTGGCCCGAGGCCGAGACCAGCAGCGAAGACGATGTCGCCGTAACCGAGCTGGCGCAGAGTCCACAGCGCTGGTTGTTGCAGTTGCCACCACTGTCGCTGCGTTGTACTGACTGTTCGGTTGGAGCTTACCAGTTTGGTCAGGTTGCACTGTCCGCGCAAAGTACCAGTACACAGTGGCAACTGACCAGCCTTACCGCGCAATACAAACGGAATCAGCTAACGGCCAGTGGCTACTGGCAAGATGATGGTCAGCTGGGGCTTAGTCATTTCACTGGCAAGTTACAGAGTAAAAATCTGGGGGCGATGCTCAGTGAATACCAGATAACATCAGCGATTTCCGGCAGTACGGCAGACATTAATTTTGAGCTGAACTGGCAGGGGGCACCTACGCAGTTTGCGCTGGGTCAGCTGGGCGGTACAGTAAACTACCGGTTAGGCGAAGGGGCCTTAACCGAGGTCAGTGATCAGGGGGCGCGGTTGTTCTCGCTGTTTAGTCTGGATTCGTTGCTGCGCAAGCTGCGGCTGGATTTTCGCGATGTGTTCGCCACAGGTTTTTTCTACAACAATATGACCGGTAACCTGGCATTGTCACGCGGCGTAGTCCAAACCAATGATGCGGCTATTGATGGCGTGCCGGGCAGTTTACATATACAGGGCTACGCTGACTTGGTTAGTAAAAAGCTCGATTACCAGATGGCGTTTTCACCCAAGGTGACGTCGAGCCTGCCGGTGATTATCGCCTGGATGGTAAATCCGGCCACCGGGTTAGCGGCGCTGGCGCTGGATGAAGTATTTCAGAGTGCAGAAGTGATCTCCAAAATTAACTTTACAGTCACCGGCAGTTTTGACCAGCCGTTGGTAACCGAAGTAAACCGGCACAGCAAAGAAGTACCGGTGCCGGTGCGGGTAGCGCAGCCCGAAGCAATAATTGACCGGCCAGAATCAGATCAGCCGGCACCACAACGGAAGCCGCCACATGGCTAACTGGCGGCTGTCGGCCATTCAGCTGACCAGTACACCGCAGCCGGCAGAGAATCTGGCGCAGGTGGCGGTGTACCTGCAACAACTTCGCAGTGCTTATCCTGATACGTTACCTCATCTGGTGGCGTTGCCGGAGTGTTTCGCTGTGTTCGGTGGCCGGGACGGCCTGCAGTTACAGTATCAGGCGGCATTGGGCCAGGGTATGATTCAACAGGGTTGTGCCGCGCTGGCACGGCAATTTGGTGTGTATTTGCTGGCCGGGTCCTTACCCACTACCAGTGCGGATGCCGGGCGCTTCTGTGCCAGCAGCGTATTGTTTGCACCTGATGGCAGCGTTGTCGCTGACTACCAGAAAATGCATTTATTTGATGTGGATATAACCGACAGTACCGGTAGCTATCGTGAATCTGCCAGTACCTATCCGGGCCAGAAACTCAGTTGGGCGCAACTGGGTGAGTTAAAGCTTGGCCTGACTATATGCTATGATGTGCGCTTTCCCGGCCTGATGCAGGCACTTAACATGCAGGGCTGCAACGTTATTAGTGTGCCATCGGCATTTACCCGGGTAACCGGCGCCGCACATTGGCATACGTTGTTACGGGCACGGGCAATAGAAAACCAGTGCTTTATTCTGGCGCCGAATCAAACCGGTGTACATGCCAATGGCCGAGAGACATATGGCCATAGCCTGATTATTGACCCCTGGGGCACAGTGCTGGCCGATGCGGGTACCGCGCCGGGCTGGGTGTCAGCGGTAATAGAAATAACGGACAGCGCCGCATTAAAACAAAAAATGCCATTGGCGCGCCATAACCGATTTAATAGTGAGTTAAAACCATGACTGCACCAGAGCAGAACCTGATCACCGCCTCCGACCTTACCGCCGCTGATTTGCAGCAGACGCTAGGGTATTTATTTGACCACCAGCTTGATTTTGCTGATCTGTATTTTCAATCCAGTGTGCATGAATCCTGGGTGCTGGAAGATGGCCTGGTTAAAGATGGTTCATTCAACATTGAACGCGGGGTAGGGGTTAGGGCTATCAGCGGTGAAAAAACCGGTTTTGCCTACGCCGACAGCATCAGCGCCGCGGCATTAAAGCAGGCCGCTACAGCGGCACGCGGCATTGCGGCCCAGGGCCAGCATGGCAGCGTTAAGGCGTTCAGCAAAAGTGGTAACAGTAATATTTACCTGCCATGTGAGCCGCTACAAAGCTTAACGAACACCGATAAAGTGGCACTATTACACCAGATTGAAGCCTATATCCGCACCCTGGACAGCCGGGCAGAACAGGTGATGGTCAGCTTGTCTGGCGTCTATGAAGAAGTACTGGTCGCAGCCAGTGACGGCACCTATGCCAGTGATATTCGCCCGTTGGTGCGGTTAAACTGCTCGGTATTATTGCAGCAGGGCGACCGCCGTGAGCGTGGTAGTGCCGGTGGTGGCGGCCGCACCGATTATCTGTATTTCTCTGACATGGTAAATGGCGAGTTGCGCTGGCAGCAATATGCCCGCGAAGCCGTGCGGCAGGCGCAGGTGAATTTAACTGCCATTGACGCCCCGGCTGGTGCTATGCCTGTGGTTCTGGGCAGTGGCTGGCCTGGCGTGTTGTTGCATGAGGCAGTAGGTCATGGCCTGGAAGGGGATTTTAACCGCAAAGGCTCGTCGACTTTCGCTGGCCGCATTGGTGAACAGGTCGCGTCAAAGCTGTGTACTATCGTCGATGACGGCACCTTAGCACACCGGCGCGGCTCACTTAATGTGGATGACGAAGGTGTGCCCAGCCAGCACAATGTGTTGATTGAGAACGGCATTTTAAAAGGCTACATTCAGGACAAGCACAATGCGATGCTGATGGGTGTGCCACCGACCGGCAATGGCCGGCGTGAATCTTTTGCCCACTTGCCGATGCCACGCATGACCAATACCTATATGCTGGCCGGACAGCATGATCCGGCCGAAATTATCGCCAGCGTGAAGAAGGGTATTTACGCACCTAATTTTGGCGGCGGCCAGGTAGATATTACCTCGGGTAAATTCGTCTTCTCGGCGTCAGAGGCGTATTTAATCGAAAACGGTAAAATTACCGCGCCGATAAAAGGCGCGACCTTAATTGGCAGTGGTCCGGAAGCAATGCAGCAGATTTCTATGGTAGGCAATGACTTAGCGCTGGATGCCGGCGTTGGCGTTTGTGGTAAGCAAGGCCAGAGTATACCGGTTGGTGTCGGCCAGCCAACATTGAAACTGGACGTGATGACGGTTGGCGGCACACAGCATTAAACAACATGAATAACCGGCCGCGCCATGGCGTTTGGCCCGTAATAAATAGCAGTAGGAAACTTAACGAATGGCAGCATTTGGTACCGTATTTACCCCTGAGATGATCCTATCCCGTTTTAACAGCAGCGGCTGGAGCCCGGCAGAACTGGTCGCCAGCGACCGTATCAGCCTGCATCCGGGGGCGCATGTGCTGCACTACTCCAGTACCTGCTTTGAAGGCTTAAAAGCATTTCGCCATGCAGATGGCGGTATCTACGTATTCCGCATGGACAAGAATATTGCCCGCCTGGCACAAAGCAGTGAGCTGTTATCGCTGCCGAAGTTAGATACCGGCATGTTACGCCAGATGATTCTGGATATTGTTCAGCGTTATGCAGCTGAGGTGCCGGTACCGCCGGGGTCAATGTATATTCGTCCGACCCACATTGGTACTGAGGCGTCTATCGGCAAAGCGGCTGCGCCGAGCCTTGAATCAATGTTGTATGTATTGCTATCGCCGGTGGGTGATTATTTTGCCGGTGGCAGTAAGCCGTTACGTTTATTGCTGGAAGACAATGCCCGCTGTGCCTCACACATGGGTATGGTTAAAAGCGGTGGCAACTATGCCAGCGCGCTACAGCCTATAATGAAAGCACGCGCTGCGGTGCAGGCTGATCAGGTATTGTTCTGCCCGAATGGTGATGTGCAGGAAACCGGTGCAGCTAACTTTCTGCTGATCGACGGTAACGAAATTATTACCAAGGCGCTGGACAGCTCATTCCTGCACGGCGTAACGCGTGACTCTATTTTAACACTGGCACGCGACCGTGGTATGACGGTATCTGAGCGCGAATTAACAGTGGACGAATTACTGCAGCGCGCGCAAAAGCCGGGTACTGAAGCTGCCTTGTCTGGCACCGCGGCAGTTTTGACGCCGGTTGGTACCTTGATCCATGACGGCAAAGAATATCAGGTTGGCTCTGGTCAGGGCGGCAATACGACCGCAGCACTGCGGCAGGCATTGAATGCGATTCAGTGGGGTAATGCTGAAGACAAACATGGCTGGCTGGTTAAAGTGTGTTAATACCAGTGCAGTGTTAAAGAAAAAGGCCGCTAAGCGGCCTTTTTTAATCTTCAATGATCAGCGGTTTTATCAGTTGGAACAGCTCGCGGTAAGCCTTAGGTGGTTGCTGTTTTTCCTGCTCTTTTTTTGCATTACGAATTAGCTGGCGCAACTGCTGCACGTCAACTGAAGGGTACTCGGCAATAAAGCTGGTAACGGCGTCATTATCAGCCAGCAGTTTATCGCGCCAGGTTTCCACTTTATGAAACTGCCGGGTTGCTGCCTGATTAGTGTTGCGCAGTACTGCCAGCGCCTGATCAATGGGTTCTAAGTCACGGGTGCGCATTAAGCGGCCAATAAACTGGATATGCCGGCGCAACGCTTCACGCTTGTTGCCAAGTTTGTCAGCCAGCTGCAGTGCATCTTTTAATTCATCATCCAGCGGCACTTTGGCGCGTGATGCCGCGCTTAAAGCCACCAGCTCTTCGCCCATTTTCTGCAGCTCATGCATTTCACGTTTTACCTGTGATTTGCTTTTGCCTTCTTCTTCGTCCCAGGTATCGCCATGTATAAAATCTGTCATTGTGTCGGTTCGCGTTAAGCCATAATGTCGCTAAGTATACATGATAGTGCAGCGCAGCAGCAGCCAGCTTTCACAGACTATGATAAGCTTGTGGCAAATAATTTAGCTGAAATGACATTATGCAAGTAACAGAACCAACAATCTGGCAGGAAATTGATGAAGTAAAGCAGGCCGTCGCCGACGTGCTGGCTCATGCAAAGCAGCTGGGCGCCAGCAGTGCAGAAGCGTCGATGAGCCGTACCAAGGGCTTAAGTGTTGAAACCCGGCATGGTGAAGTGGAAACGGTAGAATTTAATCAGGACGGTGGTTTAGGCATCAGTCTGTATTTTGGCCAGCGTAAAGGCTCTGCCTCTACCGCCGATTTAAGCCCGCAGGCCCTGCGCCGTACGGTAGAAGCGGCCGCTGATATTGCCCGCTATACCTCCGAAGACCCACACACCGGTATTGCAGAAGCTGGCTGGCTGGAAATGTCACCGCCCGATTTAGATCTGTACTACCCACAAACCATTGGCACCGATGAAGCCATAGCGCTGTGCGCCGGCTCAGAAGAAGCCGCCTTTGCAACCGACAAGCGTATTACCAACTCAGAAGGCGCATCGTTTTCGTCGCACACAGGCTTAAAAGTGTATGGCAACAGCCATGGCCAGCTGGTGGGGCATCCCAGTTCGCGTCACAGTTTTAGCTGCGTGGTTATCGGCGAAGACGGTGACGATATGCAGCGCGACTACAGTTTCACCGTAGCGCGCCAGTACAGCCAGCTGCTCGATCCGAAGCAAATTGGCCGTGAAGCGGCATTGGAAACCATAGCGCGGTTAAACGCACGCCAGATCGCAACGCAAAAAGTGCCGGTGATCTTCCGTGCCGACATTGCCAGCAGTTTATTTGGCCATCTGGTTTCGGCAATCAGCGGCGGCAGCATTTACCGCAAATCCAGCTTTTTGCTGGATAAAGTTGGCCAGCAGGTGATGGCACCCGGCATTACCATTCTAGAGCGGCCGCATATTAAACAAGCGCTGGCTTCCAGCCCGTTTGACGGCGAAGGCGTTAAAACCCGTGACTTAGCAGTAATAGAGCAGGGCGTGTTAAACACCTACCTGACCACCAGTTACTCGGCACGTAAGCTCGGCATGGCCAGCACCGGCCATGCCGGCGGTATTCACAACTGGCTGATCCAGCACAGCGATGCCGACCTGGCAGCACTTTGCCGGCAGATGGGCAAAGGCTTACTGGTAACTGAGCTGATGGGGCAGGGCGTTAATACCGTGACGGGTGATTACTCGCGCGGCGCGGCGGGTTTCTGGGTTGAACATGGCGAAATTCAGTTTCCGGTGTCAGAGGTGACCATTGCCGGTAATTTAAAAGACATGTTTATGCAAATGGTTGCGGTGGGTAACGATGTAGACCGTCGCGGCGGTGTGCTGACCGGTTCGATATTAATCAGCCAGATGCAGGTTGCGGGCAGTTAAGTTTTACTTGGAGAATTAAAAGCCCAGCTGATTAAAGCCGGGCTTTTTTGTGTAGTTATCAGCTCAATAGCAACAGTCAGCAATGAAAGCGGTTGTCAAAAAAAACATACTAAGATAATCACTTGTGGTGTCTTAATGTAGCCGCAATAAAATAACTGACCACACCAACAACAGCCATTGGCAGGGCGCCAAAAATAAAAGCCAGCTCTGTCATTGGGGCGCTATCCAATGCCTCCTTATCTAAGGTGACAAAGAAATAATTTATTGCAAATAATGCGAATGGCCATAATAGCAATACAGGTATCGCTATTAATTTTTTCACATGAAAGAAAAGTATGCCAACTACGCTTGAGGCTAAAAGGAGTAATAAAAATACCATCAAATTTGTCTCTGGATTAATGAAATGTACAGTTTAGCTGGAGATAATAATACCCGTTATTACCATCAGGGAACTGCCATAACTCACAGGTTTGCGTTATAACTTTACTCGCGAAGTGTGAGGTAAACCTAGATGTACTCGACCCGATATAAGTCCCTCCCCCCCCAGCTCCTATATTATGAGTAGCATATACACACTCTGGCGCAGAGGTGCTGTTGTTGGCTGAGTTACAGTATGCAGCTAACGCAGTGGATGATGTTGATACAACCTGATGATAAAGATTCATCTGTTTTTCAAGGATGTAATTGAATAAGAATATACCTAGCACGCTTGAGCTTAAAGGGCTCACAAAACTTGGCGTAAGAACCATCTGTTGTCTTATTTCATTCATATTAAATAGGAACTCATCATCGCAACTGGCTTTGCTTCTTCCACTGATATAACAGACATCATGCGAATCGCATGCAGCTCGATATGGAAAATTAGGTATTACTGCGTTCGACCATGGATCAGTTGGGCTGCCACACCCGTTGGCTGAGCTATTAGATATGAATATATCAACTGCTTGAAAATAATTAGAATTTTCTACCAGAATGTTTTCAGTGGTTATGCCTAAGCTATTGTTATAGTTTTCAAAAGAATCAAGGAGTTCATAGTACTCCTCTAGCGCCAAGAGCGCGTCGTTAGGTACGGTTAGTGATACTGCATTCAGTTGGCTGTGATCTTTTTGGGATTGTATTACATTAAACAGTTTAACTTGCCTGTTGTTGAGATTCACGATATAGACCATGCCTAAATCATTGGATTTAGCCAAATCCTGAAATTGAGGTGGTGTTTGACATCCGTTGCATAAAATTACGCCTGTTGCGAAAGCCTTTGAAAGGCAAATTTGGGCTGCAAAAATGATAACTAATAGTTTCATTATGTTTGTTTGGTGTTTACATTGAGTGATTGTAATGCTAGCTATTTATCTTCTTTTGTCAAAATACGGGCTCTTAGATAGCGATTAATTATTAGAATTTAGGTTTAACACTTCTGACTGATGTGAGTAACTGAGCATCTGAAACGCTGAAATCTAAGCGGTTTGTGTACCCTCGCA
>JBFKFH010000077.1:0-13653 GCA_041618685.1 Rheinheimera sp. | reverse complement strand
GTACTGGCTACCAATTGTCACGCGTAAAGGCAGTGCGCTGCATATCAAGGCTGGCAAATGGTTTTATGCCATTATGCTGGTACTGTCTGGCAGCGGTATGCTGATGTGTAGTATTGCGCTATACGACCCGATTGCAATTTACGTTGCCGGCAAAAATATGACTGAGGCGCAAGTTGATAAAATGCTGTACTGGCGCATACCGGTGTCGCAGTTTTTACTGCTGCTTAGCTTATTAACCTGGGTTACCGTGCGCCATGCGGTTGCGGTGCTGCGGGTAAAACACAATAACGCAGCTTTGCGTGCCTGGCCTTATCAGGGGCCGAACCTGATGCTACTACTGCTTGCCATTTATGTTGGCTGGCAAGGTATTACAGTAGGCATCACACTGTTAATTATTTTTGCCGCTGTCAGCCTGCTCAGCGCCATTAGCATTTGCTTTTATGTGTATAAAAAAGACCTACAACCCAGACAGTGGATTATTGAGCATTTTAGCTCAATGATTGGCGCAGGCATTGCCGTTTATACCGCGTTTTTTGCTGCCGGTGGCAGACGTATAGTCGCACAGTGGCTGCCGGAACATTGGCAGCTGGTAACCTGGCTGGCCGCACCAGCATTGGGCACGCTAGCAATACTGACATTAAAAGGCTATTACCAGCGTAAATTTAACGTGGTGCCGGCAAAAAGCCATAAAGCTTTACAACAGAACTAAAATTGGCCTAATGTCCTGTGCTCAATTGTCTCACAGAACATTAGGCTGCCATGGCGATGCAAAATACAGTATTAGTAAATAAAGTGATCTGGATCACCGGGGCGTCCGGCGGTATTGGCGAAGCACTGGCTCGCGAGCTGGCGGCAGATGGTGCCAAACTTATCTTAAGTGCACGTCGCGAAACTGAACTACAGCGCGTACGCGACAGCCTGGCTAACAGCACACAGCATTTGTTGCTACCGTTGGATATTACCAACAGCAGCGCAATCACACAGGCAATAGATACAATAAAACAGCAGATTGGCGGCTTGGATTGGTTAATTAATAATGCCGGCATCAGTCAGCGCGCACTGATAAGCGAAACCAGCACCGACACCGAGCGCCGGTTATTTGAAGTTGATTACTTTGCCCAGGTCGATTTAACCCGTCAGGCCCTGCCATTGTTGTTGGCAGACGGTGGCGGCAAGGTAGTGTTTGTTTCATCCGTCGCGGGTTTAGTCGGCACCCAGTATCGTGCCAGCTATTCAGCCGCTAAAGCCGCGCTGCATTTATGGGCTAACAGCTTGCGCGCTGAACTTTATGACCAGGGCCTGAGCGTAGCGACAATTTTCCCTGGTTTTGTTAAAACCGATGTATCTGTCAATGCGTTAATGGGTGATGGTACAGCCCTTGGTAAAATGGATAACGCTCAGGCCAATGCGATGAGCGCTTCCCAATTTGCGGAAAAAGCCGTTAAAGCCTTACTAAAAAATAAAAGTTATATAGTCATTGGTGGTGTAAAAGAGCGCTTAGGGGCTCTGGTGTCCCGGTTATCACCAGAAATACTGTACAAAATGGTCAGAAAAATGAAGGTGCGTTGAAAATGAAAGTGCGCAACTAACTTAGCGCTTGATAAATCAGCCTTATCCCCAGTAGTAACATAGTGATACTGATAATATGATAAAACAGTTTTTCGCTGATCTTATGCTGCAACATCACGCCCAATTTTACCCCCAACCAAACCAGTGGCAGGCTGAGTAAGGCGTAGCCAAATAACGCGGTATTAAGCTGCTCCAGCAGCAAGTAAGGTGGCAGTTTCATTAGATTTACCGCAGCAAAAAACACTACGGCAGTGGCCAGGTATTGTGACTTTGCCATTTGCTGCGGTAGCAAGTACATGTTGAGCGGCGGCCCACCGGCATGGGCAACAAAACTGGTAAAACCGCTTAGCGCGCCCAGTAACCGACCGGCCCACAATGACGTTAAGCGTGACTGGCTAACTAGTTTAAACAGCATATTCAGCGAAAATAGCAGGGTGATAATACCAAGCAGTAACCTTAAACCGGTCTCGTTTAGCCAGCCAAAGCTAATATAACCCACGACAATACCCAGCAGTGCGGCCGGTAATAACAGCATTAACTGCTGGTTACTCTGTTTACCCCACCACTGACGCAAACTGAGTATGTCTGCAATGATCAAAATAGGCAGTAACAGCGCTGCCGCCAGCGCCGGACTGATCACCAGTGACATAAGCGGCACGGTAATACCACCAACAGCACCAGCAAATCCAGATTTAGAAATACCGGTAAGCAAAACTGCTAATGCAATTACTACCCAGGTTGAAATATCTGCTGTTTCCATTATCACACTGTCTTGTTGCGTTTAAGTTCTAAAAAACAATAAAGGCGCCGTAGCGCCTTTATCTTGAGAGCTTAACCTCTGCCTTCGCGGCTGGGTTTTTTACCTGTTGGCTGGCGCTTAGGCGCTTTACCTTTCGGCGCTGCCGGGCCGCGACGTCCGGCGGGTTTAGCGCCATCTGGTGTTGACCGGGCTTCTGTGGGCTTACGCTCTTTTGGCGTGCGGGCCGGTGTTTTGGCGGCAATGTCATGTTTACGCACGGCGCGTTTCATACTGGCCATACGGCGGCGGCGTTCGTCGCGATCTTCCGGCTTAACTAACGTCGCCACTTCAGGCTGCAGACTAACTAACTTACGCAAGTAGTTTACGTCATCCAAAGGATATTCAGCGTAACCACCAGCCGGTAAGTGCTTAGGTAGCAATAAATCACCATAGCGCACCCGAATTAAACGACTGACAACCGCGCCTTGCGATTCCCACATGCGGCGAACTTCGCGGTTACGGCCTTCGGTAAGCACTACATGGAACCAGCGGTTAATACCTTCACCCGGTAGCGCTTTAATTTTTTTGAAGTTTGCCTTGCCGTCTTCCAGCTCAACACCAATGCGCAGACGCTGGATCATCGCATCGTTTACGTCACCAAACACCCGTACAGCATATTCACGCTCTACTTCAAATTTAGGGTGCATCAGACGGTTCGCCAGCTCACCATCAGTGGTAAACAATAGTAAACCGGAGGTATTAATATCCAGTCGGCCAATGGCAATCCAGCGTGCGCCTTTAATATTTGGCAGCCGCGAGAATACCGTCGGCCGGCCTTCAGGATCAGTACGCGAGCAAATTTCACCTTCCGGTTTATGGTATGCCAATACGCGGCAAATCTGCTCCTCTTCACTGGCAATTTGTACCGGGTGACCATCAACCCGCACCTGCTGCTTGGTGCCGACCCTGTCGCCCAATGTTGCGGGTTTACCGTCTACGGTAACACGGCCACCGCTGATCCAGTCTTCCATCTCACGGCGCGAGCCTAAGCCGGCTCTGGCTAATACTTTCTGTAGCTTTTCACTACCTGCTTTTTCACTCATTAGTGCAATTCTCCTGTCGTCACGACGGTGTCTGCCAATTCCATGCTTATCGCCTGAAACTCTGGCAAGGGCGGTAATTGGTTTAAATGGGTTAAACCAAAGTAATCTAAAAACTCTTTTGTAGTGGCGTACAAGCCTGGCCGGCCCGGTACTTCTTTATGACCGACGACCTTTACCCAGCCTCTGTCAAGCAAGGTGCGCATAATCTGACTGCTGACCGATACACCACGAATATCTTCAATTTCACCCCGGGTAATGGGCTGACGATAGGCTATCAGCGACAGCGTTTCCAGCACCGCCCGCGAGTAACGTGGTGAGCGTTCGGGCCATAATCTGGCTAAATATTCACTTAATTCTGGCCGGGTAATAAAACGATACCCTGACGCAGTTTCGTGCAGTGTCACACCGCGGCCGGCGTAATCCTGCAGCAGCTGTTTTAGCGTATCAGCCAGACGCTTTTTGCTGACATTAAAACCTTCGAGCACGCTCGCTTGCAAATCATCAGCGCTTAATGGCTTGTCAGCGGCAAAGATAGCCGCCTCTACCAGCTGCAATAATTGTGCGTCATTAATTTTGGCTGCCATTATGCCTCAGCTTCGGTCAATTTGACATGAATTTGCCCGTACGCAGCTACCTGAATAATCTCAACCAGTTTTTCTTTGGTTAGCTCCAGGATGGCTAAAAAGGTCACAACAACGCCCTCCCGCCCCTCGCTGACATCAAAACAAGCAGAAAATGCCAGATACCCCTGATGA
Organism: Rheinheimera sp.; assembly: GCA_041618685.1. Taxonomy (GTDB): domain Bacteria; phylum Pseudomonadota; class Gammaproteobacteria; order Enterobacterales; family Alteromonadaceae; genus Alishewanella. The sequence goes on along the minus strand of JBFKFH010000077.1, from coordinate 9,487 downwards.
TTGGTTAGTAAATCCAGAATGCGGCTCATCCGTTCCCGGGTAGATAAATGCTCACGTTTAATATGGTGATGCTGAAAATCCTTTGCCCGTTTAACAATATCTTTCAGTGCCAGCGTCAGCTCAGCTAAATCAACGTCTGGCAATATTAGCAGCGGGGCGAAATTGCCAGCCAGGCTGGCATTAGCAGTAAAGTGATCGCGCTCATCGCGTGGCAGACTGTCAAGCCCGGTGGCGGCCTGTTTAAATACTTCATACTCCTGCAGACGGCGTATTAACTCGGCTCTGGGATCCGCTTCTTCATCGGCCACTTCATTGTGTCGGGGTAGCAACAAACGCGACTTTATTTCAGCCAGCATCGCCGCCATAACCAGATATTCGGCGGCAAGTTCAAAATTCAGCCCCTGCATCAGGTCAATATATTCCATATACTGCAGGGTAATTTCATTTACCGGTAAATCGACGATATCAAATTTATGCTTGCGGATAAGGTATAGCAAAAAATCGAGCGGGCCTTCAAACGCATCCAGTAACACTTCCAGCGCATCAGGCGGGATATATAAGTCTTCCGGCCGCTCCAGTACCGCTTCACCACGGACAAAAGCCAGCGGCAACGGCTGCTGCACCGTTAAACTATCTGGCATCGTCTCGTCTATCATGCGTTATTGTGCAGCAATTACAGAAACGGTGTCGGGTCGCCACGCCCTTCGCGTAACACTACCGGCGCATCGTCAGAGTAATCAATCACTGTGGTGGGTGCTTCACCGATAATGCCGCCGTGCAAAATAACATCAACCTGTTTTTCCAGCCTGGCGCGCATATCTTCCGGATCGCTCAGGGCAAATTCCTCTCCAGGCAAAATCAAACTGGTACTCAGTAACGGCTCACCCAGTTCTTCCAACAGCGCCAGGGCAATTTTGTTTTGTGGGATCCGCAGACCTATGGTTTTTTTCTTCTCATTTAACAAACGCTTTGGCACCTCTTTGGTACCACGTAAAATAAAGGTGTAAGCACCCGGCGTATTGTTTTTTATTAACCGAAACGCGCTGTTTTCAACCTTGGCATACACTGAGAGCTCTGATAAATCACGACACAGCAGCGTGAAATGATGATCACCACTGACCTGACGAATTTGCAAAATACGCTGCATGGCGTTTTTATCACCAACATGACAACCCAGCGCATAGCCGCTGTCAGTCGGGTAAATAATCACGCCACCTTGCTGAATAATTTGTACAGCCTGCTTTAATAAACGCTGTTGTGGCGTTTCCGGGTGAATATTAAAAAATTGACTCATTGTTATTCTTCTTTAATTTAGCTAACGCCTTAGCGCATCTGCGGCTGGGCCTGAATATGTGACCAATTGGCCCATACCGGTATGACATCGTCGGTTAAATATAGATTTTTTCCGATATCATTCCAAGTTGTAATCTGATGAAAATCTGACCCGACCGATGCGGTTAAATCATGCTGTTGGCACAATGCCCACAACTCACGTTTTTGTACCGGCGTCTGCTGTGGTGAAATCACTTCCATCGCATCACCACCTGCAGCAGCAAACTGTTCGACCAAACGCTTCAGCCACTTACCATTCAGTTTGTATTTTAACGGGTGTGCCAGCACTGCCACGCCACCGGCATTGTGTATCCATTTTATTGCCTCAGCCAGCTCAACCCAATTGTTTGGTACATAACCAATTTTGCCGCGGCCCAAATACTTTTTAAACACATTGTTGATCGAGCTGGCTTTGCCGATGTTAACAAGATGGCGGGCAAAGTGGGTGCGGGTCAATGCCGCTCCATTAGCTAATGCCAACACGGCAGGCAACACATCGGGGATCTGGCTTTTTGCCAGCCGTCGGGCCATTTCTTCAGCACGCTCCAGCCGGCGCTGCTGTTGCGTTGCTAGATGCGCTAAAAATGTTGGGCAGGCCGGGTCGATATTTAAACCGACAATATGAATTTCCAATTGCTGCCAGGCAGTAGAAATCTCCACCCCATTAATCAGCTGCAGCGGCAGTTGCAGCTCAGTAATTGCCTGTTGCGCAGCAGCCAAACCAGCTACGGTGTCGTGATCAGTAATCGCCAGTGCATCGACGCCTTTTTCTGCTGCGCGCGCCACTAATTCGGCCGGCGACAACACACCGTCCGAGCACAAGGTATGGCTGTGTAAATCAAATTTCATTAGCACCTCAGAATAAGCCGTCCATTGTCGCACAGCACTGCGGTATCGCAAAGTAAACTGAACTGCTTCGTCATGTGCTGCGTAACAATAGCGTCGATGAAATCATAATAATGAGGTAACTATGTTGGCTACGGTATTTCGCTGGTTTAAAACACAGCCGGAAAGAAAGCTGCGCAGCGCTTATGACCAAAAACTGGAACAAGCGATGTTGGCGCAGCGTAACGGTGATATGCGGTTATATGCTGACCTGACCGCTGACAGTGAAAGTCTGTGGCAACAGATCGAACAACTACAAAGCTGCACCAAAAAGTAGCCATCCAGAAGCTTATACGTTTTAATTTAGCGTTATAACAAATAAGCACTTGACGCCTGCACCCATTTCGCGGTTTTATGTGCTGCATAAATCATGAGGTAAGCAAAGCTAATGCAATTTATCACAACCCTGAACCTGACTAACTGGTGGTGGCACATTCCCAACGGGCGTGTGTAGGCGTTGTATTAGCTTTTATTACCTAAGCCCGTTTCCACAAGAAGCGGGCTTTTTTTATGTGCCTGCAAAAATGTGGCTACGGGCTAAATAGAACATTATTCAGTCAAATTGCAGCAGCATAAGGAAAAAGTCAGTATGATTTTTAGTCATATCACAGAAAATGCCGGCGAAGTGGCGAGTCTTTCGCTACCGCTGGCGTATCAGGTCGATGCGCTCAGTTGCTATCAAACCTTAACAGCACAAAGCCCCTATTCACTGTTACTGGAATCCGCTGAAATCGACAGCAAGGACAATCTGAAAAGCCTGCTGTTGATAGACGCCGCCCTAAGGTTGGAATGCAATGATCAAACGGTCAGTGTCACTGCCGTAAGTAACAATGGCTTAAGCCTGCTACCGTATCTGGCAGAAAAACTGCGTGACGATGCGACAGTAGTACTGGATGAGCGCTGTTTGACACTAACATTTCAGCGACCGCCACTTTTACTGGAAGAAAGTACCCGGTTACAGGCAGCAAACCCGTTCAGCGTGCTGCGCGCTTTACAACGTGAGCTTAGCTGTAACAGCGATGAGCCGTTGGCAGTATTTCTTGGTGGCGTTATCGGTTATGACATGGTGGCAACTATTGAACACTTGCCAGCCGTGCCGGGTGTCGATAATCAATGCCCGGATTATGTGTTCTACCTGGCAGAAACCCTGTTGGTATTGGACCACCAAACCCAGCAAAGCCGGCTTATTGGCAACGTATTTTGCGGCGCTCAGGCCATGGAAAACTGCTTTGTTATTGGTAAACGCCTGGAGCAACTGAAGCGTTTAGTGCAAACACCCGACGTACCGCCAGCCAAGCACTTGGGTACCAGCACTTTGGATGTCAGCGTTGACATTAGTGATGCCGACTTTATGCAACAGGTTGAAAAACTCAAGCAACATATTGTCGCCGGCGATATTTTCCAGGTCGTGCCGTCGCGCTGTTTCCAGCTAGCCTGCCCAAACCCGCTGGCAGCTTATGCGCGCTTAAAGCAGCAAAACCCCAGCCCTTATATGTTCTACCTGCGCGATCGCGAATTTACGCTGTTTGGCGCTTCGCCCGAGTCTGCGCTGAAATTTGATGCCGCCAGCCGTCAGGTTGAGATTTATCCAATCGCCGGTACAAGACGGCGCGGCTTTGCCGCCGATGGCAGTATTGACCACGACCTGGACAGCCGCATTGAATTGGAACTTAGGCAGGATGAAAAAGAAAAAGCAGAACATTTAATGTTGGTTGATTTAGCCCGCAATGACGTCGCGCGAATTAGTGTACCTGGCAGCCGCTATGTCAAAGAATTGCTCAAAGTAGACCGTTACTCCTATGTCATGCATCTGGTATCACGCGTGGTGGGTACGCTAAAGCCACAGCTTGACGCATTGCACGCTTATCAGGCCTGTATGAATATGGGCACTTTAGTCGGCGCCCCGAAGGTTAAAGCAGCAGAGCTTATTCGTGGTGTCGAGGGCAAGCGCCGTGGCAGCTATGGTGGCGCCGTTGGCTACCTGTCGGGCAACGGCGATTTTGACAGCTGTATCGTGATCCGCTCTGCCTATGTCGCCGATAATGTGGCATATATCCAGGCCGGTGCCGGTGTCGTATTTGACTCCATCGCCCAGGCTGAAGCTGATGAAACCCGCAGTAAAGCTCAGGCAGTCATCAGTGCCATCATCAGTGCGCATAAGGAGTAAGTCATGAGCATTGTTTACCTGTTAGATAACATCGACTCCTTTAGCTACAACCTGGTAGATGAGTTTGCCCAGCTTGGTCATCCGGTGAAGTTGTATCGTAATAACCTGCCGGCTGACTATATTTTTGCGCAGATGCAAAGTGAAACCGAGCCGGTGCTGCTGGTATTGTCACCGGGGCCAGGTAGCCCCTCTGCCGCCGGCTGTATGCCGCAGCTACTGGCATTATGTGATGGTGTATTCCCGGTGCTGGGTATCTGTTTGGGACATCAGGCTATTGTCGAACATTTTGGTGGTGTCGTTGGCCAGGCTGGCGAGACGGTACATGGTAAAACTTCAGCCATCGCGTTACAGCCGCACGGTTTATTTGCCGGCCTGCCCAACCCGTTCTTGGTGGCGCGCTACCACTCCCTGATGGCTACCGAAATGCCCAACGCCCTAACATTACTAGCCAGTGACCGGCATCTTCCAATGGCGGTGATTAACGAGGAAAAACGCATGCTCGGGTTCCAGTTTCACCCTGAGTCCATACTGACAACGCTAGGAAAACCGTTGCTAAAACAAAGTATTAATTATTTATTGCGAGGTGAAGCATGAGTGACACGCTAATGCAGACGTTACAGCATGCCCTGAGCGGCCAGGCACTGTCGTTTACTCAGACACAGCAGTTTTTTCACGCTGTGGTCAACGGTGATGTTGAGCCGGTTCATCTTACCGCGTTACTGGTCGCGCTGAAAATGCGCGGCGAAACAGCCGGCGAAATAGCCGGTGCCGCCAGCGCGTTACGGGATGCCGCGACAAAGTTCCCCGCTATTCAGGCCGGCAGCATAGACTGCTGCGGCACAGGTGGCGATGGCAGCAATACGATAAATATCTCCAGTACCGCAGCTATAGTCGCTGCCGCGATGGGATTACAAGTGGTTAAACATGGAAATCGCAGTGTGTCGTCCCGCTCCGGTTCCGCCGACTTACTTGAGCAGCTCGGTGTAAATATTCACATGACACCACAGCAAGCTGCGCTGACTCTTGAACAGAGCAAATGCAGTTTTCTATTCGCCCCGCTATACCACGCCGGCATAAAACACGCGATGCCGGTACGCCAGGCCTTAAAGAGCCGCACGCTGTTTAACTTGCTCGGGCCGCTGGTGAACCCGGCGGCGCCGGACTTTCAGCTGTTAGGCGTGTATGATCCCAAGCTGTGCAGAGTCATGGCCGAAGCTCTGCAACAACTTGGCGTTAAACGTGCCTGGGTGGTGCATGGCAGTGGCTGTGATGAAATCGCCCTGCACGGCGACACGACCGTCTGCGAACTGCAACACGGCAACATTACTGAATTCAGGCTGACGCCCGCTGATTTTGGTGTAGAGCAAGCCCCGCTTAGCCTGCTGGCAGGCGGCGAACCGGCCGAAAATGCTGCTGCTACGCTGGCGATTTTGCAAGGCCAGGGCCAGGATGCACACAAAGCTGTGGTGGCAATTAATGTCGCCGCAATGTTGAAAATTGCTGGTTGGGGCGATGATCTTAAAGCCAACACGCACGCGGTGCTGCAATTATTAAGTAGCAATGCTGCCTTTTTAACATTGGCAAAATTTAAGGAGCTAAGCCATGCAAGCTGAGATGCCCAATGTGCTGGCCAGGATAGTTGCACACAAGCGCGTTGAAGTGGCCAGGCTAAAGCAACAACAGCCGTTGGCTGATTTTATGCCCCAGATAGTCGGCAGTGCGCGCGATTTTCTTGCTGCGCTGCAACAACAGGGTGCCCGTTTTATTCTGGAGTGCAAAAAAGCGTCGCCGTCAAAAGGACTTATTCGGGCCGATTTTAACTTGCAGGAACTGGCACAGGTGTATGGCCAGTATGCCGATTGCATATCTGTGCTCACGGACGAATCGTTCTTTCAGGGCAGTTATGACTACCTGCGTACTATGCGCTCCCTGGTCGACAAACCTTTGCTGCACAAAGATTTTATTATTGACCCATATCAGATATACCTCGGCCGCCACTGCGGCGCCGATGCCGTGTTGCTGATGTTGTCGGTACTGAATGATGACGAGTACCGTGAACTGGCAAATACTGCAGCGCAACTAAATATGACCGTGCTGACCGAAGTCAGTAACAGCGAAGAAACAGAGCGGGCAGTTGCATTAGGGGCCAAGCTTATTGGTATTAATAACCGCGACCTGCGCGACCTTAGTACAGATTTAACAACCAGTTTTACGCTGGCAAAACTGATCCCCGCAGACAGAACCATCGTATCGGAGTCCGGTATCTATTCTAATCAGCAGGTACGCCATCTGTCGCAGGTAGCTAGTGCGTTTTTAGTCGGTAGCTCACTGATGGCGCAAACCGATTTAGCTGCGGCTACCCGTGCGCTGGTGCTGGGCGAGCATAAAGTCTGCGGCCTGACCCGGCAGGAAGATGCCGTTGCAGCCTATAACTCTGGCGCCTGTTATGGTGGTCTTATTTTCTATCCGCCTTCACCGCGTTATGTTAGCCCGCAACAGGCAGCAAAGGTGCAACAGGGTGCGGCGCTAAAATTCGTCGGCGTCTTTGTCAACGCCGATATCAGCCAGGTTGCCGAACTGGCGCACAACCTTCATCTGAGCGCGGTGCAGTTACACGGTGATGAAGACGATAGTTATATTCATCAGCTCAAGCCGCTGCTACCCGCTAGTTGCCAGGTATGGAAAGCTTATCGGGTAAAAGATACGCTGCCGTTATTCAGCCCACTGGCAGATCGCATTTTGCTGGATGCCTATCACCCGCAACAACCCGGTGGCAGTGGCCTAAGTTTTGACTGGCAGCTGTTATCAGGCCGCGATTCAGTTCAACCCATCATGTTAGCGGGCGGGCTGAATAGCGAAAATTGTACATTGGCACTGACATTGCCCGTCGCCGGGCTTGATTTTAATTCAGGGCTGGAAACCGCGCCTGGCATCAAAGATGCGGCCAAAATTCAGCATGCATTTTCACAAATACGGGATTTTCACTATGAGTGAGTTAAAGTTAAACCCATACTTCGGCCAGTATGGCGGCATGTATGTACCGCAATTATTAGTCCCGGCGTTAAAGCAATTGGAACAAGCTTATGTTGACGCTTTAGCCGATCCGGCATTCCATGCTGAGTTTCAGCAACTGCTTACCGAATACGCCGGCCGCCCAACACCCCTAACCTTATGCCGCAACATTTCACCCAATCCACTGGTGAAAATTTACTTAAAGCGCGAAGATTTATTACACGGCGGCGCGCACAAAACTAATCAGGTACTAGGCCAGGCACTGCTGACCAAACGAATGGGCAAGAAGGAAGTTATCGCTGAGACAGGAGCCGGCCAGCACGGCGTAGCAACCGCATTAGCCTGCGCATTACTCGGACTAAAATGTCGCATTTATATGGGTGCTAAAGATATTGAACGCCAACAGCCCAATGTCTTTCGTATGCAATTGATGGGGGCTACGGTGATCCCGGTTACCAGCGGCAGCGGTACGTTAAAAGATGCGGTAAACGAAGCCATGCGCGATTGGTCTGCCAGCTATGACAGCACGCACTACATGTTGGGTACTGCGGCCGGGCCGCATCCGTTTCCGACAATAGTGCGTGACTTCCAGAAAATGATTGGTGAAGAAGCCAAGCAGCAAATTCTAACCGCTGAAGGTAAATTACCGGATGCTGTGATCGCCTGTGTCGGTGGTGGCTCCAACGCCATTGGCATGTTTGCCGATTTCATAAATGAAGCCAATGTTAAGCTAATCGGCGTTGAGCCAGGTGGCAAAGGTATTGATACCCATCAGCATGGCGCCGCATTGTCTACCGGTAGCTATGGTATTTTACACGGTGCCTATACCGCTATTATGCAAACGGCTGACGGCCAGATTGAAGAGTCTTACTCGATATCAGCCGGTCTGGATTACCCGGCTGTAGGCCCACAGCATACCCATTTGCAACAAACTGGTCGGGCTGAATACGTCGCGATAAACGATGATGAAGCCTTAGCAGCGTTTCAGCAATTGGCTAAAACTGAAGGCATTATACCTGCGCTGGAAAGCTCTCATGCGCTGGCACACGCATTAAAGCTGGCGCGCCAGGCAACAGTGTCTACGGTACTGTTGGTCAATTTATCAGGCCGTGGCGATAAAGACTTAGCCCATGTGCACAGCGTTTTAGCAGGAGGCCAACAATGAAACGTTATCAGCAAATGTTTAACCGGTTACAACATGAAGGCAGAGGCGCCTTTGTGCCGTTTGTGACTATTGGCGATCCGACTCCGGCACTATCATTCGACATTATCAAAACGCTGATTGATGCGGGTGCCGACGCCCTTGAATTAGGCATCGCGTTTTCAGATCCGATCGCCGACGGCCCAACTATTCAGGGGGCTAATATCCGCGCGCTGGCAGCGGGCGTAACGCCAGCTATCAGCTTTGATATTATCCGGCAAATTCGTCAGTACAATGCCAATATCCCAATTGGCTTGTTACTGTATTCCAACCTGGTGATGGCGCGAGGCATTGACAACTTCTACGACCAGGCGGCTAAGGCAGGTGTTGATTCAGTGCTCATCGCCGATGTCCCGCTGCATGAAAGCAAGCCATTTCGGCAAAGTGCAATTAAACATGACATAGCGCCGATTTATATTGTACCGCCAAATGTCGAAGACGATGATTTACGCCAAATTGCGTCTTATGGCCGCGGCTATACTTATTTGCTAAGCCGGGCCGGCGTTACTGGTGCTGAAACCGTTGCCGCCATGCCAACTGCTGAACTGATAAGCCGTATACGCAGCTACAACCCAGCGCCGCCCTTACTCGGCTTTGGTATCTCTACCCCGGCACATGTGAAGGACGCTATTCAAAGTGGTGCGGCGGGTGCAATATCCGGTTCAGCCATTGTTAAATTAATTGAGCAGCACAAAGAAGCCCCTGACGCCCTGTTGACCGCGTTACGACATTTTGTCAGCGAGATGAAGGCTGCCAGCTAACCAGCATCACAGCACCGACAGTCTGCCTCTATGGCAGCAGGCTGTCGGTAAGCTGATATTTCTGTTTTAACGCCAGTATTTCGGCCTGATGGCTCAACAAAAAGCGGTTAAACTGCATTAACACCTGTG
>JBFKFH010000076.1:0-13770 GCA_041618685.1 Rheinheimera sp. | reverse complement strand
GCGCTTCCACCAAGGGCCTTCTAGCAGGTGATCGGGAACCGCTTCTTCTAACTGTTCCAAGATGGCTGCTGTCGGGTCCAGACTGCGGCTCGGCTCCTGGTATATCATCGCAATGTCGCGGCCTATGGTTTTACGCTGCTGCTCATACGGCAGGGTTAATAAGTCTTTGCCGCGCCAGCTAAAACGGTCTGCGGTGATCTGCCAGCGTTTATTTAATACGCCCACTATTGCTTTGGCAATCAAGCTTTTACCGGATCCAGATTCACCGACCAGCCCACGGGTTTCGCCTTCACGCAAACTAAGGTTGACACGATCAACTGCGCGGATCAGGCCATCCGGTGTTTTAAGCTCGATTGTCAGGTTTTTTATATCCAGTAGCAGCATCAGTTTTCCCGCCGTTTTTTTGCCGCAGTGCGCAAGCCGTCGCCGACCAGATTTACCGACAATACTGCCAGAAAGATCAACAATCCGGGTATGGCTACACTGACAGGTGCCAGATATATCAAATCCAGTGAATCAGCGATAATGGCACCCCATTCGGCGCTGGGGGCTTGGGCGCCTAGCCCGAGAAAGCCTAGTGCGGCAATATCTAATGTTGCCGTTGACAGCGCCATCGTTGCCATAAGCGTAAGTTTTTCCCAGATATTCGGCAGCACTATACGGCTGAACACCTGCCAGTTATTGGCACCGTCTAGCCGGTAGGCTACGACGTAATCCTGGCCCAGCTGCTCGGAAATGGCATTGCGCGCGCCATGTACAAATTGTGGTAACAGCGCCAGCATAATTGCCCAGGTTGTGTTTTGTAGTCCTGGGCCCAGTATGGCAACTATGATAATAGCCAGCAGCAGGGAAGGGATGGTTAGCGCTAAATCCAGAATGTGATTAAATATACTGGATTTAACTCCTTTACTCATACCCGCCAGTGTACCTAGCAGCAACCCCATTACTAAAGCGCCAACGACGGTAATCATTGCAAGACCAAAGGTATAGCGGGCACCCACTAACAAGCGGGAGAACATGTCCCGACCCAAATCGTCAGTGCCAAAAGGATACTGCACCAGGCCTTGCTCAGACCAGGACGGTGGCAACAGTAATAACGCATCATTCTGTAAATAGGGATCGTGCGGGATCAATAGCGGAGATAGCACCGCCAAAACCACAAAGGCGCTAAATAATATCAGGCCGGCAACCGCACTGTGCTGACGGCTAAACTCACGCCAGAGTTGGCTTAGCGGTGAGCGGGCCAATTGTTCATCGGGTAGCAATCGGAACTTTGCCATATCAGCGCTTCCTTGCCAGCGGGTTAAACAATGTATGCAGAATTTCAGTCAGCATATTGGCTGAAATAACCAACGTAGATATCACCAGCAAACCGGCCTGAATGGCGGGGTAATTGCGCTGGTAAATACTATCAATTAGCCAGCGGCCAATACCTGGCCAGGAAAAAATAACCTCAGTGATCATTGCCAGTGTAATAAGAGTACTAAATTGTAAGCCAATCTGACGGATCACCGGTAACAGCGCATTTCGTAAACCATGCCGATACAGCACTTGTCCGCGGCTCAACCCTTTGGCTCGGGCTGTCTTTACATAACTTTGCTCCCATACGTCCAGCATGGAATCGCGGGTGAAGCGTATCATTACCGTAGTTGGAAACGTGGCCAGTACAATAGTTGGCAACAGCAAATGGTGCAGCGCATTGAGTAATGCTTCCTGCAAATGCTGCGGCTCAGACAGCAGGATGTCCAATAACATAAAACCGGTGACATGGTTAATTTCATATAGCACGCTAATTCTGCCCGCTGTTGGCAGCCAGCCAAGTCCAAGTGAAAACGCCATTATTAATAGCAGTGCCCACCAGAAAATAGGAATTGAGTAGCCGGTAACGGCCAGTGCTGATATTAGTTTGCTCAGCGAACCATCAGGTTTAATTGCCGCAATAATACCAATGGGAATACCAACAAAAAATGAGATCAGCAATGCATAAGCGGCCAGTTCGAGCGTAGCGGGTAGCAAAAAGCGGATTTCCTGCAGTATAGGTTGCTGGCTGGCGAAGGACAGGCTCCAGTCACCCGTGAAAATACGGCAAAGATACGCCAGATACTGTTGAACATACCCCTGGTCCAGCCGGTATTCTGCAGTTAGCTGCGCCAGCTGTTCAACGGGTATTTGCCGTAAGCCGGTAAAGTTTTGCAAGGGTTCACCGGGAAACAGGTAAACCAAACTGAACGCCAGAATACTCAGTGCGATAAAAACAAAAGATAGTAGTACGATGCGACGCAATAAATACAGGATCATTTGATATCCTTTGTTGCGTTTGCCAGCGCAATACCACCATAGGGATTAATCTGTACCCCTTTGATATCGCTTCCGACAGCCTGGAATCGTTGTGAGTGAGCAATGCTCATTAACGGCATTTGCTCGGCCAGATACTGCTGCGCGGCCAGATAATAACTGCGTCGTTGTTTTTGATCTGCTGTCAGTAAAGCCTGACTAATCAGCCGGTCAAAATTACTGTCGCACCAGTTTGCCCTGTTGGTACCGGTTAGTGCGGCATTACAACTTAGCAACGGCCGGAAAAAATTATCCGGATCGGCATTGTCTGCTGACCAGCCAATTAACACCGAATCATGTTCATTGGCAGCCAGTTTGCGGCGAAAGCTATTCCACTCATAAGACACTATGCTGGCCTTTACGCCGATTTGCGCTAAGTCGGCCTGCATCAACTCAGCCATTTTCAGCGCGTTGGGGTTGTACAGGCGCTGTACCGGCATGGCCCAGATATCCATGCTAAAACCGTTAGGATAGCCAGCTTCAGCCAGTAAGGTTTTCGCCCTCACCGGGTCAAATTGATGTGGCGCGAGGTTAGGGTTGAATGCCCAGGACGTTGGCGGCAAAACAGAGTTTGCCGCGGTAGCATGGCCATAGTACACGGCTTGTAAAATAGCGTCCCGGTTTATAGCATGAGCCAAAGCCAGACGCACTTTTACATTATCAAATGGTGCTTTGGCGGTGTTAAATGCCCAAAAGCCAATATTCATGCTGGTACTTTCCTGTACGTCTACATCCGGCCGCTGACTAATCAGCCCCAGCTCTGCGACACGTGGAAAGGCAACCACGTCACATTCGTGGGTAAATAACTTCGCCATGCGGCGGGCGTTATTCGGCACGATATCAAACACCAGTTGTTCAGGCTTGGCCAACTCACGCCAATATCCGCGATGGCGATAGTAACGGATCAATACATCTTTTTGATATTCTTTAAAGCGGAACGGCCCAGTACCAACTGGATGGCTATCAATGCGTGATAACTGGCCAGACTGCAGCAATTGCTCACCATATTCTGCTGACAAAATAGCGGCAAAATCGGTTGCCAGATTCGACAGAAACGAGCTGTCTGGCCGGCTTAACTCAAAACGCACCACATGTGAGCTTTCGGCGGTAACGCTGTTTACCAGCCCGGCCCAGTCAACGCTCTGAAAATAAGGATAATTAGCGCCGCCCTCATGATGAAATGGATGAGTACTTTGCATGATGCGATTGAAAGTAAATACCACATCATCTGCCAGCAGCGGCCGGCTTGGCCTGAAGTACTCAGTGTGATGAAACTGCACATCTTCCCGTAAAGTAAAATGGTAAACCTGCCCGTTGTCACTGACGCGCCAGCTTTGCGCCAGTCCGGCCGTCAGCTCGCCATTAGTGGGGTCGATATCCAGCAGCCGGTCATATAGTTGCTGACTTATCGCATCTATAGTGGTGCCGGATGTGACCAGTTGCGGGTTAAATGCTTCCGGGGAGCCTTCTGAGCAATAAACCAGGCCACTACGAACAGTTTCAGGCAACTGCGGTTGACAGGCGGTTAGTGCAATGAAGCCGCAGCACAGTGCTGCAACGCCGTGTCGGTTGCAGCTCGCTGCTGTACTTCGGGCAGAATTCGGTTTCATACTTGCTGACTTTCCAGCAGCTGGTATTTTTTCATATAGCCACGTAGCTGATGATAGGTAAGATTTAGTAGTTCTGCGGTTTTCTTCTGGTTATATTGGCTGGCTGCCAGTGCCTGTTTTATCAGATTGACTTCGAAATCTTGCGACAGGAGTTTAAAATCCTGTACCTGGGTAAAATCAAACTGACTGGTGTCAGTGCTAGCAGAAGCAGCGGCAATTACCGCGGCCTTACCGCTACCGCTCTCTGCAGGCTGAGCTGGAGGCAACTGCCTGACGGCTTTAATACGCTGTTGGGGACGGTAAGGTGACTCGAACGGGTCGAGCAGTATATCGTGTACCGGCACGTACGCATTGTTTGTGCGGTAAACACTGCGTTCAACAACGTTTTTTAGCTCGCGGACATTACCTGGCCAGTGATAGTCAAGCAAAGTGCGCTTTGCCTTGTCGCTGAACCCGCTAAACAATTCGTAACCCAGCTCCCGAGCCATATTTATAGCGAAATGTTCCGCCAGCAGCATAATGTCCTCGCGCCGCTCGCGCATTGGCGGCAAGGTGATGACATCAAATGCCAACCGGTCCAATAAATCTGCCCGAAACTCGCCTTGATCTGCCAGTAGTGGTAAATCTTCATTGGTGGCGCAAATCAGCCTAACATCAGTTTTAATCGGCCGGCTACCACCAACTCTTTCAAATTCACCATATTCTATCACCCGCAACAGTTTTTCCTGCACCAGGCCCGGCGTATTTGCCAACTCATCCAGAAACAAGGTACCACCATGTGCGCGCTCAAAACGACCTTCATGACGTTTGCTTGCGCCGGTAAAGGCGCCTGATTCATGACCAAACAGTTCACTTTCCAGCAGGTTTTCATTCAGCGATGCGCAATTAAGTGTCAGGTACTGTTGGTCCCAGCGTGGTGATAAAAAATGTAAGCGGGCGGCGATCAGCTCTTTACCGGTACCACGTTCACCTATTATTAACACCGGTTTGTCGAGAGGCGCAATTTGCGAGACCTGATCCAGTACATTAAGAAAACTGTTAGACTGCCCCACCAGATTATCTTGTTGAAATTTTCTGCTCATGGTGTGCTATTAGTTAGTTAAATTGGCTAATTAGTAGTGTATTTCATAATGGCCAACAGCAGAAGCGTTAATGCAAAATAAATAAAAATTGATATTAATCATCGCTTTAAAATAATTTAAAAAGTTGGCAAGGAAACTGAATAGGTGATGCTGTACTAATACAGTCATTGATGAGGTAAATATTATGGGTATTTTTTCACGCTTCTCAGACATAGTGAATTCAAATATCAACGCTTTGTTAGATAAAGCCGAAGATCCGGAAAAAATGGTGCGACTGATTATTCAGGAAATGGAAGACACACTGGTAGAGGTACGTTCTTCTTCTGCCAAAACTATCGCTGAGAAAAAAGAGCTGCAGCGGGTAGTTAACCGTTTAGAGGAAGAGGTTGCTGACTGGCAGGCCAAAGCGGAACTGGCATTGAGCAAAGAGCGCGAAGATTTGGCACGTTCTGCACTGATTGAACGTCAAAAGGCCTCAGATCAGGCGCAAGCGGTGGCGGCAGATATTAGCAACCTGGATGAGCACATCAGTAAGCTGCAGGATGAAGTCGGGCAGTTGCAGGAAAAGCTGGCTGATGCCAAAGCGCGACAAAAGTCGATGCTGATGCGTCAGAAAACAGTGTCTTCACGCTTAGAAGTGAAGAAGACGCTGGACAGTAACCGTATTAACGATGCGATGTATAAGTTTGAGCGTTACGAGCAGAAAATTGATACGCTGGAAGCACAGGTAGAAGCCTATGATCTGGGTAAGAAAACGCTGAAAGATGAGTTCGCTGAACTGGCTGCGCAAGACAAAATTGATAGTGAGCTGGCCGAGTTAAAAGCTAAAGTTAACCAGAAAGGTAAAGACGCCTGATAGTCGGGCGTCCGGGAGTTGCAGATGGATATTCATGAAATAGTTTTTGTGCCACTGATCCTGTTTATGATTTTTGTGGCGCCAATCTGGGTCATAATGCATTACCGCAGTAAGAACAAGATTGGCCAGGGCTTGTCAGATCAGGAGTTGCTGCAGTTAAACGATCTGGCACAGCGGGCAGAAAAAATGGCTGACCGCATTAAAACACTGGAAGCGATTTTAGATGCAGAAAGTCCTAAATGGAGGGCTCAGCATGACTAAGCAAAAACGTGAACTGCTGCGTGATGACGCGAATGGTAAGATAGCCGGTGTCTGTGCCGGCATCGCAGATTACTTTGGCTGGGAATTATGGCTGGTACGTATTATTACGGTATCGGCATTCTTTCTCGGCGCAGGCGGCCTGGTTCTGGTACTGTATATCGCAGCCTGGGTGGTACTGGAAAAAAAGTCCAAGGCCACCTTCAAAGCGGCTAACAAGGCTGATCTGAGCCCGGTTACAGAGAAGGTGGTTGAAGTGAAAACCAGGCTGTGGCAACGTGGCGAGGCGCCCAAACAGGCGTTGCAGCACCTTAGCAATCAATTTAATGGCCTGGAACTACGCTTAAGAGATCTGGAACGCCATGTCACATCAGCCAAGTTTCAGTTAAATCGTGAATTTAACAGTCTCTAGGGTGGAACACCTTAGCCTATGAGTTTATTTAATAAGATTCAGCATCAGGGGCGCGAACTAACGGGACGCGCCCTAAACCGTCATATACGTCTTGGGGTTACCGGCCTCAGTGGAGCCGGTAAAACAGCGTTTATCACCTCTTTTGTTCACCAACTGACACATGGTGATACCAGCACCAATCTGCCATTTTTTGATGTCGTGCGCCAGCAGCGCTATCTCGGTGCCCGGCTGACCCGGCCACCATTGGAAGTCCCACGATTTCCGTTAGAGCACAATCTGCAGGTACTGCAAGGCACACCGCCGGCATGGCCTGAATCAACGCAGGGCTGGAGTCAACTCAGCATTATGCTGCGCTACAAGGCGTCAACCGGGTTAAGAGCACATTTACAATCTCACAGTGAACTGGCGCTTGATATTGTTGATTATCCTGGTGAATGGCTGCTTGATTTACCTTTATTGACGATGAATTATCAGCAGTGGTGTGAGTTTAGCTGGCAATTATTTGCCAAAGAACATCGCACAGAAGCGGCACAACCTTTTAAGCAGCAGCTGCAAAACAGTAATTTAGCCGATGCAAGTGAGCTGCAGCTGCAGTCTCTGACTGACGGTTATAAGCAGTTGCTGCAGTTATTTCATCAGACGCCCGGCGCATATTTAAATCAACCTGGCAGGCTGCTGGTTCCGGGCACACTGGCTGGCATGCCAATGTTGCAATTGTTTCCATTACTGCCCGAACAGGCAGAACAGTCTTCAGCACTAGCTGACAAACTGGCGGAGCATTATGACAGCTACCGCCAACATGTGATCAAACCTTTTTATCAGCAGCATTTTTCCGGCCTTGACCGGCAGGTCATTCTGGTTGACTGTCTGTCGGCGTTAAATGCTGGCTACGCGGCGGTTAACGAATTACAGCAAACATTGCAGCTGATTTTGCAGAGTTTTAATTATGGACCGTCCAGTTTACTCGGACGCTTGTTTAAGCCCAGCATTGATAAAGTATTATTTGCGGCCAGTAAAGCTGATCATGCCACACCCGAACAACATAAAGCTCTGACGTTACTGTTGCAGCAGCTGCTGCAGCAACCGTTAAAACACAGCCAATATCAGGCTGCTACGGCAGAGGCAATGGCTATTGCGGCTATCAGGGCCAGCAACAGTGGCTTTGTGCAGGTGGACGGGCTGGCGCAGCCTTGTATCAGTGGCACGGGACTGGATCAGCGTGCGCTAACCTATTTTCCTGGTGATGTACCGGCAAAGCTGCCAACCGCAGCATTGTTCGCGCAACATAAGTTTGGTTTTTTCCCACTGCGGCCTTTGCCCTGGCAGGATAACCAGATACTGCCTCATGTGCGAATGGACCATGTATTGCAGTATATTCTCGGAGACAAACTACTATGAGCGAGCTGAAGCAGGCACAGTATTTTGAACCGCAAACGCTACAGCAGCCGGTTGAATTGAAAACAGCACGGTATTATCCGGACCAAGCCTTTGAACCAGCCATAGAGGAAGCCGCTGTGGTATTGAAGCAACCCACCGGCTGGTGGTGGCGATTGGCCAGCTTTACTCTGGTGGCGGTGGTTATTGTGGCAGCCTGGCAGTGGGGGCATGCAGTGCAGCTAGCCTGGCAGGAGAGTCCACTGTATGGCGCAGTGTTAAGTGTAATCAGCGTAGCTATGCTGGTACTGCTGTCCGCTCTATTGTGGCGGGAAATTAAACTGTGGCGACGCCTGGCTCGCAACCGGCAATGGCAGCACAGTGCTGAGCGTATACGACATAGTGTGCAGTATGGTGAAGCAGGACGCTTGTGTCAGGCGGTCGCGCAGAGTTTACCGTCAACGCCGGCGACAGCAGCGGCGCTGCAGCAATACCAGGGGGCCGTTAAGGATGAACACAGTGATGAAGAGCAGCTACAGCTGTTTGAACACTTTGTGCTGGCGCAGCTGGATAAACAGGCACAGCAACTGGTCTATCGAGCGGCAACTGATACCAGTCTGGCCGTTGCCATCAGTCCATTCGCACTGGCCGACATGTTATTGGTAATTTGGCGTAGCAGCCGTTTGGTGCGGGAGTTAGCACAATTGTATGGCGGTGCAATTGGCCAGTTGCGCAGCATGTTGCTGTTAAAGCGACTGCTTGCCGCATTGCTATGGGCAGGAGGCTCCGAAATCGCATTGGATATGGCGTCGGATGTGCTGGGTAGTGAACTGACAGCTAAGCTATCGGCCAGGGCGGGGCAGGGTATTATTGCAGGGTTATTGGTTGCCAGGCTCGGTAATCTGGCACAGCAGCAATTGCGGCCTTTACCTGCCGGCAAGACAGCAAAAATTAGTATTACTTCATTGAGTGCCGGTTTATTGCGCCGCTTTAAAGCGGCTGCGCAAACGAAAACTGACATTCAATCTTAACTGCAAACAATACTGCCAGACAGCAAGATGTCTGGCGTGCTTCCATTAATTCCAATTTCTGCTATTTGTTACGACGACTTTAACTTTCAGTAGCAGTAAAATTATGCACGACACCATTAAAAATGCAGAAACGCTGTGTATTCACGCAGGGAAAGAAAAAAACCAACATGGCACATTAGCGACCCCCTTGTATCAAACCTCCACCTTCGTGTTTGACAATGCGGAGCAAGGTGCGGCCCGGTTTGCTGGCGAAGAGGGCGGTTACATTTATACCCGATTGGGTAACCCGACGACCCGTGAGCTGGAGCTTAAAATTGCCGCACTTGAAGGTATGGCTGATGCCGCTGCTACCGCCACGGGTATGGGCGCTGTGGCAGCGAGCACGATGGCATTTTTGCAGCAGGGCGATCATATGATAGCCAGTAAAGCGATTTACGGCTGCAGTTTTGCCCTGTTTAACCATATGTTTGCCCGCTACGGTATCGAGGTGAGTTTTGTTGACATGACTGATCATGCTGCAATGGAGCGGGCGGTTAAACCTAATACTAAGATGCTGTTTGCCGAAACACCGATAAACCCGAATATGGTGGTGTTAGATCTGACATTTATCGGTGATTTCTGCCGCCGCCATCAATTAATCTCTGTGATTGATAACACCTTTATGACGCCGTTACTGCAAAAACCGGCAGATTTTGGCATTGATATCGTTGTCCACAGCGCCACTAAATATCTGAATGGGCACGGTGATGTGGTTGCAGGTTTAATAGTGTCTGACGCCGAGACCATCAAAACGATAAAACTGACCACCCTCAAAGATATGGGCGCGACCATAAGCCCGCATGATGCCTGGCTGATTATTCGTGGTTTAAAAACGCTTTCGGTGCGGCTTGAACGGCATTGCAGCAATGCGCAAAAAGTCGCCGAGTTTTTAGCAGGCCATCCGGCTGTGCGTGAGGTGTTCTATCCTGGCTTGCCGTCACATCCCGGGTATAAGTTTATTGGTAATCAGATGAAAGCTGCAGGGGGCGTACTGGCGTTTGAACTGCATGCCAGTTTGGATGAAAGCCGGTATTTTATTAATCAGGTACAGCTACTGAGCCTGGCGGTCAGTCTGGGGGATGCGGAGTCACTTATTCAGCATCCTGCTTCAATGACACACAGCCCTTATACGGCGGAAGAGCGACAAATGGCAGGTATCAGTGATGGTTTAATCCGTGTTTCGGTTGGTCTGGAACATGTAGAAGATATTATTGCCGATCTGGCGCAGGCGCTGGATAAAATGCAGCAACGTCAGGGCTAAAGACTACAGTTACTGTAAGCCAATCTTTACGCATCAACAATCAACTTTAGGCGGCAATGAGATTAACTCTTGCCGCACTATCGCTTAGTATCCGCACTAACTAGTTGTCTGCTAATTACGACAAATAAAACAGTATCGCAGACAAACGGGACACTCCCGTTCCACAGACTATTCAACAGGTTGTTTATGAGCAAGTCGAGTAAGTATGTATCCCGTCAGTCGGATGAATCAGGCATTATCGCCTGGTCAGATGAAGAAAATCAGATTTGGCACGAGTTAATCACCCGTCAGTTAAGTGTGATCGAAGGCAAAGCCTGCGATGAATATATGGCTGGCCTGGAAAAACTGCAGCTGCCAACAGACCGCATTCCGCAATTAGAAGAAGTGAACAAGGTGCTGCGTGCGACTACCGGCTGGGAGTGCGCTGAGGTGCCTGCGCTGATAAGCTTTGATAAATTTTTTGAGCTGTTGGCGAATAAGCGTTTTCCGGTAGCGACGTTTATCCGATCGCGTGAAGAGTTTGATTACTTACAAGAGCCGGATATTTTTCATGAAATTTTTGGCCACTGCGCCATGTTAACTAATCCGGCGTTTGCTGAGTTCACCCACATTTATGGTCAGTTGGGTCTGGCAGCAAATAAGCAAGATCGGGTTTATTTGGCCAGGCTGTATTGGTTTACTATTGAGTTTGGTTTGCTCAATACTGCGGACGGACTACGTATTTATGGCGGCGGCATTCTGTCATCACCAGGCGAAACGCAGTACGCCCTGGAATCTACTACGCCAGAGCGCAAGCCATTTGATGCGGTAGATGTAATGCGCACGCCGTATCGTATCGATATTATGCAGCCGATTTATTTTATGATTGACCGCATTGATCAGCTGTTTGATATTGCCCATCTGGATATGATGGCACTGGTTGAGCAAGCCAAAGCTTTGGGGCTGCACGCGCCAAAATTCCCACCGAAAGAAAAACAAGCAAGTTAGGAAGCTATATGTCTGAGTTAAAAGCAATGCAATGCGAAGCCTGTCGGGCAGATGCGCCAAAAGTAAGTGATGCTGAGCTACCTGAGCTGATGCGGCAAATTCCGGATTGGACGCCGATAGTGCGCGATGGTATTTTGCAGCTGGAGCGCGAGTTTAAATTTAAAAACTTTAAACAAGCCTGGGCATTTCATCACAAGGTAGCTGAGTTGGCTGAGGCAGAAGGGCATCATCCGGCACTGCTGTTGGAGTGGGGTAAATTAACGGTTACCTGGTGGTCGCACTCGATTAAAGGCCTGCATAAGAACGATTTTATCTGCGCAGCAAAAACTGACACGCTGCTGTCAGCCTAAAATCGTCTCTAACGGGTGGCGCTATGCCGCCACTCGTCGCAATCTGCGGTATTTTTGTCTGCTTGTTCACATTTCTTTACAAATCTGCTGGTCTACCCTGATAGTTATACCGTATCATGCTGCTCATTACTTAGTCGTGGACGGTGTGTGGTATGCGGTTAGAAATTCAATGCCAAAACAGGCTCGGGCTGGCGCAGGAAGTATTAAACGTACTGGTTAGTTATCAGCTGGATTTACGTGGTATAGAGGTTGATCCTGGCTTGAGCCGGATGTACGTGTCGTTTCCGACGGTGAATTTCGAGAAGTTCCAGGAGCTTATGGCGAAAATGCGCCGTATCGCTGGAGTTGAAGATGTTAAAACGACCGCGTTTATGCCGTCAGAGCGTGAGCACAATGAGCTATCAACTTTATTACGAACCTTGCCAGACGGTCTTATCGCCATCGATATAAAAGCCAATGTCACCGTCATCAATGATGCGGCACTGGAGGCGTTGTCGGTTACACATGATGCCATTGCCAGCCAATCACTGCAGGGTATGGTAAAAGGCTTTAACTTTTTACGCTGGCTGGAAGGTGATGATGTACTGGCTCAAACCCGGCGCCTTGAAATTCACGGTAAGCGCTTTGTCGCAGACATTTTGCCGGTAATGGTGCCGGATGAAACCGGTACGGAAATTTTGGCCGGTGCCGTTATTAACCTCAAATCAGAAAGCCGTCTGGGCCAGCATATTGTCGCGTTTAAAAAAGGCGATCAGGAAAGCTTTAATACGTTACAGGCGCACAGCAATTTAATGCGCAAAGTGGTGCGGGAAGCGAAAAAAATGTCGCAGCTTGATGCGCCTATTCTGATTATGGGGGAGACCGGAACCGGGAAGGAGTTACTGGCCCGTGCTTGTCACGCTGCCAGCAGCCGCTCAGGCAAACCCTTTTTGGCGTTAAATTGTGCATCATTGCCTGATAACGTGGCTGAATCGGAGTTATTTGGTTATGGTGCCAATGCCTTTCCGGGTACAACCGAGGGTAAAAAGGGTATTTTCGAACAAGCCAATGGCGGTACCGTATTTCTTGATGAAGTCGGCGAAATGTCACATCAGTTGCAAACAAAACTTATCCGCTTCTTACAAGATGGCAGCTTTAGGCGGGTGGCAGATGAGAATGAAGTGAAGGTTGATGTCCGGGTAATATGTACGACGCAGAAAGATTTACCCAGCATGGTGCAGGAAGCGAAATTTCGCGAAGACCTATATTACCGGCTGAACGTTTTGACGCTGGCGCTGCCGGCGCTGCGGGAACGAAAGCAGGATGTGTTGCCACTGGCGGAATTTTTTATCGCACGTTTTTCTGCCAGATTGGGGCGTAAAGCGCCTAAGTTAACTGACAGTTGCGCCAGCTTTTTGCAAAGTTATCCCTGGCCCGGCAACGTGCGTCAATTGGAAAATGCCCTCTACCGGGCGATTACGTTGCTCGATGGTTTTGAGCTGGATAAAGAACATCTGCAGTTACCCAGCTACAACAACGACTTCGGTTATTTGGAGCAAGACTTCGACGGTACATTAGATGAGGCGGTAAAACGCTTTGAGGCAAACCTATTGCGCAAGCTGTTTCCGGCATACCCCAGTTCACGTCAGCTCGCGAAAAAATTGGGATTAAGCCATACAGCTATCGCCAATAAGCTGCGTGATTACGGCATTAATCGTAAGAGTGTAAAAATTTAACTACGCTTTGTGCAAATTAGTTTACTGATCTGGGGCTGCCAAGGTGATTTGGCGGCCCTTTTTGATCGGTTTTTAACACAATTCGATTTTCGTATTGCCAGCTTTACAAAATGACCTGTTTAGCTGTGATGCACTGTCGTACGGTACCCTCTTTCTTTTTTTTACCGCAAGCGCATTATTAGCGCCATTGAGTACATAGCAGAGAACAAACTGATGATTGATAACATAAACCCACTTGGCACCGATGGTTTTGAATTTGTTGAATACACCGCAGCTGATGCCGATGGTATTCAAAAACTGAAGGACCTGTTCTTTTCTCTAGGCTTTACTGAAGTGGCAAAGCACCGCTCCAAACAAGCCTGGTTATACAAGCAGGGCGATATTAACTTTATTGTTAATGCTGAACCGAATTCACAGGCGGAAGAGTTTGCCCGTCAGCACGGCCCGAGCGTCTGCGCGAT
>JBFKFH010000075.1:0-13814 GCA_041618685.1 Rheinheimera sp. | reverse complement strand
GTGACAATCGATATGCTCAAGCTGCTGGAACAGCGGATGAAAGTGAAGTTCGATGTGCAAACGTATGACAACTTCAATGCGATGCTGACTGCGTTAGAACACAAAGAAATTGATTTAATTGCCAATGTGTCTGAACGGGAAGAGCGTAAGCATTTTGCCCGCTTTACTGATGAGTTTTGGTCAAGCCAGTGGGCTGTGATTGGCGCCAGCAATGCCGTGAATATTGTCAGTGCGGCTGAATTAAACGGCAAGTCTGTCGCCATTTATCAGGATTATCAATTGGCACAGCATTTAAACGAAGCTTATCCGGCAATAAAACTGGTCAAGGTGGCTTCGTTGCGCAATGGCCTGGAGTTGCTACAACAGCGTAAAGTCGATTTCGTCATGGATTCACTGGAGGCCGCTAGCGAAATGCTCCGTCAGGCCGGTTACATGTATTTCAAAGTACAAATTCTGGATGACTTACCGTCTTACCCGTCACTTATTGCAGTGCGTGATGATTATGCGCCTTTAGTCTTGATCTTGAATAAAGGCTTACGCAGCGTCAGTAAGCAAGAGCGGCAGCAGTTATATCAAAAATGGTTTAGTTTTCAGATAACCCAGGGCGTTAACAAAGCACAGTTACGACAATTAATGTGGCAAATCGGCGGCGCTGCGGCGCTGGTGTTAGGCTTTGTCGTGGTATGGAATTTGTCCTTGCGACGCGAGGTTGGTTTGCGACGTCAGGCCGAACAAAAAATGCGCTTTATGGCAACTCATGATGATTTGACCCAGTTACCCAACCGGACGCTAATTAAGGAACGCATTGAGCAAGCCTTGCTGCAGCACGCCAGACACAATGAAAGCCTGGCATTATTGTTTATCGATTTAGACGGCTTTAAAGAAGTAAACGACCGTTATGGCCACGATACCGGCGACGAATTACTGTTAAAGCTGGCAGAAGTGCTGTCTGGTGCTGTGAGGAAAAGTGATACGGTAGCCCGGTTTGGCGGCGATGAGTTTGTTATTTTACTCACCGGGCTGCTCAGCCGGGATGACGCCGCCATTGTAGCAGAAAAAATTCTGCAGCAATTGGCTCAACCGGTGACGCTGTCGGTGGGTGAAGTAAGAGTGGGCGTGAGTATCGGTATTGCCATTTATCCTGAAGATGGCACTGACAGCGCCCGGTTACTGAAAGTGGCCGATAGTCTGATGTACCGTATCAAGCAGCAGGGCAAAAATCAGTACTGCTTCTCCAAGGCGGTGTTTTCGTGAACGGGCAGTGACATTAAGCGCCAATTCTATATAATTAGCCGTCATTTTAGTACCGCTGATTAGCAAGGTAGAGGGAAGGTTTAATGCGTAGCCATTATTGCGGGTTGTTAACCGCACAACATGTAGGACAACAGGTATCTTTATGCGGCTGGGTAAACCGGCGTCGCGATCTGGGTGGTTTGATTTTCCTGGACCTGCGCGACCGTGAAGGTATGGTGCAGGTCGTGTGCGACCCGGATTTAACCGAGTTGTTTGACGTGGCTTATACCTTGCGCAATGAATTTTGTATTCAGATAAAAGGCCAGGTGCGGGCCCGGCCGGATTCTCAAATCAATAAAGACATGGCGACCGGCGAAGTTGAAGTGTACGCCAGCGACCTGGTTATCCTGAACAAAGCCGCACCCTTGCCGTTGGATTCAAATCAGAACAACAGTGAAGAACAGCGCTTAAAATATCGCTATCTTGACCTGCGTCGCCCGATGATGACAGAGCGGTTAAAGTTTCGGGCTAAAGTAACCAGCTTTGTGCGTAACTTCATGGACAGCCATGGTTTTATGGACGTTGAAACACCTATCCTGACCAAGGCAACACCGGAAGGCGCCCGTGATTATCTGGTACCGAGCCGGACGCATAAAGGTCAGTTCTTTGCTTTACCGCAATCACCGCAATTGTTTAAACAATTGCTGATGATGTCTGGATTAGACCGGTACTATCAAATTGTAAAATGTTTTCGCGATGAAGACTTACGTGCAGATCGACAGCCAGAATTTACCCAGATAGACATTGAAACCTCGTTTATGACAGCTGAGCAGGTTATTGACGTAACCGAGCAGATGGTACGGCAAATGTTTAACGAACTGCTGAACGTTGATCTGGGCCAGTTCCCGCGTATGCAATATTGGGAGGCCATGCGTCTGTACGGTTCAGATAAGCCTGACTTACGTAACCCGATGCAATTTGTAGACGTAGCAGATTTACTAAAAGACGTTGAGTTTAAAGTGTTCTCCGGCCCTGCAAATGATGCCAAAGGCCGTGTTGTCGCGCTAAAAGTACCGGGCGGTGCTGAGAAAGTGTCACGCAAGGACATCGACAACTATACCAACTTTGTCGGTATTTACGGTGCGAAAGGCTTGGCGTGGATGAAAGTCAATGACATTGCTGCAGGCAGCGACGGTGTGCAATCACCGGTAGCGAAATTTCTAACCGCGGACATTATCAGCAACATTTTAACGCGTACCGGCGCCGAGAATGGCGATTTAATCTTCTTTGGCGCGGACAGCTACAAAGTGGTGTGTGAAGCAATGGGCGCACTACGGTTAAAGCTCGGCGAAGATCTTGGTATTACGCAAAGCGGCTGGAAGCCACTGTGGGTAGTCGATTTCCCGATGTTTGAAGAAAACGATGACGGTAGTTTTTCTGCCGTGCATCACCCGTTTACATCTCCGTTGGACACCGCAGCATTTTTGAATACCGCCAATGCTGAGCTGGAGCTGGGTAAACTGCTGTCTAATGCCTACGATATGGTACTGAACGGCACTGAATTAGGTGGTGGCTCAGTTCGTATTCACACTGCTGATGTGCAGGCTAAAGTATTTACCCTGTTGGGTATTAGCGATGAAGAAGCTGCTGAAAAGTTTGGCTTCCTGCTGGAAGCCTTACGTTACGGTGCGCCGCCGCACGCAGGTTTGGCCTTTGGTCTGGATCGGTTGGTGATGCTGATGACAGGCGCTACATCCATCCGTGATGTGATGGCATTCCCTAAAACAGCTACGGCAGCCTGCCCGCTTACCGATGCCCCGGGACCGGCTAATCCGGCCCAGTTGGCTGAGTTAAATATTGCCGTCGTGGCCAAGCCACAGTAGCGGCGTTAGTGTATGTGATCTGCAATACCGTGGCAGCCTTGTTGCTGCCACAATTAAGGAGTAACTGATGGCCGGCCATAGTAAATGGGCGAACATGAAACATCGCAAAGCCCGTCAGGATGCGAAAAAAAATAAAATTTTTACCAAAATCATTCGTGAACTTACCGTTGCCGCCCGGCAAAACCCAGATGTCAGCGCCAATCCGCGGCTGCGTTTAGCGGTAGATAAAGCCTTATCCGAAAATATGACCCGCGATACCATCGATCGGGCGATAAAACGCGGGGCAGGTGCCAGTGAAGGCGAAAATTACGAAGAGCTGGTATATGAAGGCTATGGACCCAACGGTGTGGCAGTTATAGTCGAAACCATGACCGATAATCATAAGCGTACCGTAGCTGATGTACGGCATGCCTTCACTAAAGCTGGTGGCAGTTTAGGCACGACAGGCTCTGTTGCGTACTTGTTTAGCCGGCGCGGCGTGCTGATTTTTGCCCCCGGTGCAGATGAGGATGCTCTGATGGAGGCGGCGTTAGATGCTGGCGCAGAAGACATAGTGGCAGACAGCGATGGCAGCTTTGAAGTGTTAACCGCACCTGAGCAACTAAATGAAGTTAAGGATGCGTTAGCAGCAGGTGGCTTTAAGGCCGACAGTAGTGAAGTAACCCTAATTCCTGCCACCCGGGCGGTGGTAGATGCTGAACATGCAGCGGCTTTCTTTAAGATGCTGGATCAGCTGGAAGACTCTGATGATGTGCAGAACGTATACCACAATGCTGACATCAGTGATGAACTGATGGCAGAGCACGGCTAGGCGTGAATATTATTTTGGGTATTGACCCGGGTAGCCGGTTAACCGGCTATGGCGTGGTGCGCCAGGTCGGGATGAAATTTGAGTATCTGGCCAGCGGTTGTATCCGGCTGACTACCACCGATTTACTGCCGGAACGATTGCTGGATATCTTTAATGGTGTCAGTGAAATTATCACCCAGACTAAACCGACAATTTTCGCCATAGAGCAGGTGTTTATGGCGCGCAATGCTGACTCGGCACTAAAATTAGGCCAGGCGCGTGGTGCGGCTATTGTGGCAGCTAAACATGCCGGTCTTGACGTATTTGAATATTCTGCCCGTCAGGTTAAACAGGCCGTAGTAGGTACGGGGGCTGCCGATAAAGCTCAGGTGCAGCACATGGTTCGTACCTTACTTAAGTTACCCGCCAACCCGCAGGCCGATGCGGCCGACGCGCTTGCAGTGGCCCTGTGTCATGGGCATACTCAACAAAGTTTAGTCAGCCTGGCAGGGCAGGCGCGCAAAACAGTACGTGGCCGCTTGCGTTAAGCAGCTATAAAACCGTCTAACTATAAAGCAGACCCTATGATCGGACGTTTACGTGGCATCCTGTTGGAAAAGCAGGCGCCAGATTTATTAATTGAAGTTGCTGGTGTCGGCTACGAAGTGCAATTGCCGTTAACCAGCTTTTATCAGTTGCCGGCAACCGGAGAAGAGGCGACGATTTATACCCACTTTGTCGTACGGGAAGACGCGCAACTATTGTATGGCTTTATTAATCAGAACGAACGGGCATTGTTTCGTCAATTGATTAAAGCAAACGGCGTCGGCCCCAAGCTGGCGCTGACGATACTGTCTGGTATGACAGCGCAGCAGTTTGTTCGGTGCGTACAACTGGATGATGTCAGTACACTGGTTAAACTGCCCGGTGTTGGCAAGAAAACCGCAGAGCGGCTCGTGGTTGAAATGCGTGACCGCTTAAAAAGTTGGGGCATACCCGCCAATACACCGGTTACCGACGCTATGGTACTGCAAGGCGATGACGCGATTTTTACCCCCGTGGCAAGCGCTGAACAAGATGCCATCGGCGCCCTGGTATCGTTAGGCTACAGTCAGCTGCAGGCAGACAAAGCGGTACAGAAAGTTAAGCAAAGCAATATGAACAGCGAAGAGCTGATAAAAGCCGCGCTCAGGAGCATGATCTAAGCCATGATTGAAGCCGACCGTTTAATTCAAACCAGTGCGACCCGGGAAGATGAGGTTATCGACCGGGCTATCAGGCCAAAAACATTAGCTGATTACACCGGTCAGCAACATGTGTGTCAGCAAATGGCTATTTTTATCGAAGCCGCGAAAGGCCGGGGCGATCCGCTGGATCATTTGCTAATATTTGGCCCCCCCGGTTTGGGAAAAACGACACTAGCAATGATTGTGGCCAATGAAATGGGCGTGAATATTAAAACGACGTCTGGACCGGTACTGGAGAAAGCAGGTGATTTAGCCGCACTGCTGACTAACCTTGAGCCCAATGATGTGTTATTTATCGACGAAATTCACCGCCTAAGCCCTGTAGTGGAGGAAATATTGTATCCGGCGATGGAAGATTATCAGCTGGACCTGATGATTGGTGAAGGCCCGGCCGCGCGTTCGATAAAATTGGATCTGCCGCCCTTTACTTTGGTTGGCGCAACCACCCGCGCTGGTGCGTTAACATCGCCGCTTCGAGACCGCTTTGGCATAGTGCAGCGACTTGAGTTTTATAAAGTTGATGAACTAACACAAATAATCCTGCGTTCTGCCCATTTTTTACATTTAGTACTGGATGAAGCCGGAGCGGCGGAAATTGCCCGGCGCTCGCGCGGCACGCCGCGTATCGCAAATCGCTTATTGCGCCGTGTGCGTGACTATGCACAGGTGAAAGCTAATGGTCAGGTAACGGTTGAAGTAGCAGCCGAGGCGTTGCAAATGGTCGATGTAGATGCGGAAGGCTTTGACTATATGGATCGTAAGCTTATTCTTGCCATTATTGAAAAATTCATGGGCGGGCCGGTTGGGTTAGATAATCTGGCAGCCGCTATCGGTGAAGAAAAAGATACCATCGAAGATGTTATCGAGCCTTTTTTAATTCAACAGGGTTTTATTCAGCGCACACCAAGAGGCCGTATTGCTTCACCTCGAGCCTATAAGCATTTTGGTTTTGATATACCAAACGCGGAATAAAAAAAGCCCGCTCATAGAGCGGGCAAAGCAACAAGTTGAAGCAGGGCTTCAAAAAATCCAGGGAACATGTTGAAACAGCAACAAAATTTGGTCAAACCACAAACTTCATTACCCAGTGATCCTTACTAAGATAAAGCAGTAAACTGCTGTCTCTTTGCGCTAGCTCAGAACACCTGCGTATGATAGATATTTCGAGTAATTACTTCAAACGAGAAAAACTGCAGCCTAAGCATTAGAAAAACTAATGTTTGCGTGGTGTGCTTTCGGTTAAAGTTTCGCCGCTTAGTTAAAACGATAATTCCGAAGCCAGCTGTTCATGCGCGGTTAATATTAATTGTGCAATATGCGTGCTATTACTTTTTGTTGCTTAATATGAGTTTGGTTTTGGTTGGAAATGGAATTAAGTCATGGGAATTAGATGCATAATTTCGGGAACCAAGTGTATAAATAACAGTCAACAGAAACGCGAACAAAATACAAGTAGGCGACGC
This sequence comes from Rheinheimera sp., assembly GCA_041618685.1. GTDB lineage: Bacteria > Pseudomonadota > Gammaproteobacteria > Enterobacterales > Alteromonadaceae > Alishewanella. The sequence continues at coordinate 7,198 of JBFKFH010000075.1, read as the reverse complement.
AGAAAAATATAGTTGTGTTTTACCTGTACGGACGATTGAGTTAGTGCTTCAGCTTACTTATCATATGCGGCAATTAAAGCGAATATTCATGTCAGACATTATCTTTAAATTCCCTGTGCGCGTGTACTACGAAGATACCGATGCCGGAGGAATAGTTTATTATGCAAACTATTTGAAATTTTTTGAACGAGCGCGCACCGAATGGTTGCGCGCCTTGGGTATTGAACAGGATTTATTGTTGTCAAAAAATGTAGCCTTTGTTGTTACGCAGGTTTTAATGGATAACAAAAAGCCGGCTAAATTTAATGATTTATTGACGGTTTCTAGCAGAATCAGTACCTTAAAGAAAGCTAGTATAGTTTTTGAACAGAATATTCACAATGTGGCCGGCGAGTTAATTTGTTCGGCGCAGATTAAAGTAGCCTGTATTGGATTACAGGAAATGAAGGCCAGGGCAATTCCGGTCGACGTTGCAGAGGGTTTATTACGTGGCAGGTGAGATTTCTATTCTAAGTTTGTTGGTTGAAGCCAGCTTTGTGGTGCAGTTGGTTATGTTGATTTTACTGGCGATGTCAGTAATGTCATGGACCATGATTTTTCGCCGTCGCAAGGCATTAAGCGAAGCCGTAGTAGATGCAAAGAAATTCGAAGATAAGTTCTGGTCCGGTGTGGATTTGTCCAAGCTGTACAATGAAGTCAGTGCGCGCGCCAGCAACAATGGGTTGGAAGTGTTGTTTAAATCTGGCTTTAAAGAGTTTGCCCGGTTACACAAGACAAATAGCCGTCAACCAGCAGCGGTAATGGAAGGCACGCAGCGTGCCATGCGTGTTGGTTTGTCGCGTGAAGTCGAGCGGCTGGAGATGCATTTGCCCTTTTTGGCTACCGTTGGCTCCATTAGTCCTTATATCGGCCTGTTTGGCACTGTGTGGGGTATTATGAATTCGTTTATTGCGTTGGGCGCAGTAGAGCAGGCTACGTTATCGATGGTAGCGCCTGGTATTGCCGAGGCACTTATCGCAACCGCAATTGGCTTGTTTGCCGCGATCCCGGCGGTAATTGCGTACAACAAGTTTTCACATCAGGTTGAAATGCTAGAAAGCAGTTACGCTAATTTCGTTGAAGAGTTTGCAAACATTCTGCACCGGCAAGCAGTTTCCAATAGTGGCGAGGCTGACTGATGTACGTAAGAAAGAAACGGCGGTTAAAGGCGGAAATCAACGTAGTGCCTTATATCGACGTTATGCTGGTGTTGCTGGTGATATTTATGGTTACCACACCGCTGATCACGCAGGGTGTTAAAGTTGAGCTGCCAAAATCTGCTGCCGAGCCTATTAAGCAGATGCAGGATGGTAAAACACCGCTAGTGGCAACGGTCGACCAGGACGGTCTGTATTATTTCGAAAAAGACAGCAAACAGCAGGGGCCTTTTACCGCTGCTGAGTTAACAGTAGAGGTCGCCAGCTGGTTGAAAATTGAACCGGGCACCCAGGTAATTGTTAAAGGCGATGGCCGTGTTAGTTACGATGCCGTCATTCGGCTGATCAACGTATTAAAAGGTGCTGGAGCGCCCGCCGTTGGCTTGATGACAGATAACGTGGACAAGAAATAACATGGCTGTAAAGATTGATCCGCCACTGGCTAAATCGCTGGGGATGCACCTGGCAATATTGGTATTACTGTTGTTTAGTGCGGATTTTTCCAGTACACCGGAAATGGTGTCAGTAAGTCTGGAATCAGAAGGCAAGGCGCCGGTTGAAGCGGTTGCGGTTGATGAGCAGTTGTTAAATCAGCGGGTAAAGCAAATTCAGCGGGAGCGAGATGAAGCAAAGGCGGCTGATGAAAAACGTATTCGTGATTTAGAACGGCGCGCTGAGCAGGCCGAGAAAAATCGTGAGGCAGAAGAGCAGCGTTTGAAGCGGGTGGCCGAAGAGAAACGCCAGGCTGATGTTGAAGCGCAACAGGCCAAAGCAGCCGCTGCGGAAGCGAAAAAACGCCAGCAGCAAGAGAATGCTAAGGCGAAAGAAGCCGAGCAGGCGCGGATAGAGAAAGAGCAGGAACGTAAAAAAGCCGAAGAGGCAGCTAAAGCTGCGGAACAAAAACGTAAGGCGGAACAAGCCGCTGCAGAAAAGGCAGCAGCAGAGCGTGAGAGACTGGCAGCAGAGGCAAGGCAAAAAGCCGAGCAAGAGCGTGTAATGCAAGAACAACTGGCAAAAGAAGCGCAAGCCCGTTCTGCAGCGCGAGCCAGACAGGCTGCAACCGAAGTGCAACGCTATACGGCACTAATTCGCGATGCCATTCAGCGCAATTTGCTGGTGGATGAAGGTATGCGCGGTAAGTCGTGCCGCATTAATATCCGACTGGCCAGCAATGGCTTTGTGACGAAAGTAGGTGTATTAAGCGGTGATCAAACGGTGTGTGATGCAACAGTCAGGGCCGTAAATCGGGCCGGGACTTTGCCGGTATCGGCAGACCCGGATGTGTATAACCAGTTAAAAGATATTAACTTAACGGTAAGCCCAGAACTCTAATTATGCTGAAATTTATTCGAAATACGTTGTTGGTTGTCGTCGCTGTGCTAAGTGCGCGGGCGCAGGCTTCATTGGAAATAGTAATTACTGAAGGTATTGATTCGGCACGGCCGATTGCCATTTTGCCTTTTACTTTTAAAGGGGCCACATTGCCGAGTCAGCGGTTAGATGAAATTATCGCAGCGGATTTAATGCGCAGTGGTAAATTTAGCCCGTTAGCAAGCATTAAAATGCCACAGCGGCCACAAACGTCGGCGCAAATTGATTACGCTGCCTGGTCCCGTGAAGGGGTAGAGGCTATCGTTATCGGTCAAATTACTGAAATTGGTATTGATCGCTACAGTGTCAGTTTTGAGTTGATTGATGTATTAAAAGGCGGTAACGCCGCCAGTCGGCAGTCATTAAACGCCGGTCGTTTGACCGGTAGCGCAGAACATATATTAGACAGTCGTGAAACAACAATTACCGGTAATCAGTTCCGGCAGTATGCGCACAGGATTAGCGACATCGTTTATGAAAAACTAACTGGCGAGCGCGGCGCTTTTCTGACAAAAATTGCCTATGTGTTGGTAAACCGTAAGTTGGAATTTCCTTACCAGCTGGTGGTTGCTGATTACGATGGCGCCAATGAACAGATTTTGTTGCGTTCAAAAGAGCCGTTGATGTCGCCAAGTTGGTCACCGGATGGCACCAAGCTGGCATATGTCACCTTTGAAAAACGCCAGTCGCAAATCTACATTCAGGACATCTATACCGGACGTCGTACTATGCTAAGCAGTACACCGGGTATAAATGGTGCACCGGGTTGGTCACCTGACGGTAAGAAAATGGCAATGGTGCTGTCAAAAGACGGTAACACCGAAATTTATACCATGGATATTGCAACCAAGGCGTTAACTCGTATCACTGATCATCGGGCAATTGATACAGAGCCCTCTTGGTCGCCAGATGGCAAAGAGCTGGTGTTCAGTTCTGAGCGCGGTGGCAATCCACAACTTTATAGCGTAAATTTGTTAACGGGTTCGACCAGACGTTTAACCTTTGAAGGTGAAATGAATCTGGCCGGATCTTACACACCGGACGGTAGTTCGGTGGTCATGGTTAACCGTACCAGGGGCCAGTACCACATTGCAAAAATGGATCGTCAGACCCGTTTTTTACAAGTACTGACCAAAACTAGTCTGGATGAGTCGCCCAGTGTGGCGCCGAACGGTTCTATGGTTATTTACAGCACCATGCATGGTTCTATGCAGGTGTTGGCACTGGTTTCTATGGATGGTCGTTTTAAAGCCCGGCTGCCGGCGGTTGAAGGACAAGTTAAATCGCCGGCTTGGTCGCCGTTTTTATAGAAAAGCAAGATAGTTATTAAATTTAAATACTAAGGACAACATCATGAAATTAAATAAAGTGTTAAAAGGTTTATTCATTGCATTACCAGTGCTGACTCTGGCTGCTTGTAGCTCAACTTCTTCAACTGACCAATCTGGTGCGGATACGTCAAACGTACCACAAACAGTTCAGGTAGAAACAGTTGAACAGGTAATGACTCCAGCAGAACAAATGCGTCTGAAGCTGGAAGCGTTACGTCAGGAAAACACCATTTACTTCGATTTCGATAAAGCAACGATCCGCCCAGAGTTCATCGAATCTCTGCAGGCACACGGTGCTTTCTTAACTGCTAACCCAAGTGTACGTGTAACTGTAGAAGGCCACTCAGATGAGCGCGGCACGCCAGAGTACAACATTGCACTGGGTGAGCGTCGTGCTCAGGCAGTTGTTCAGTATCTGCAAAACATTGGTGTTTCAGGCGGTCAAATCTCTACTGTTAGCTACGGTGAAGAGAAGCCAGTTGATCTGTCACGCAGTGAAGCAGGCTTTGCTAAAAACCGTCGTGCAGTGTTAGTCTACTAATCCAGACTAATAACTATATTGATACGCATGACAGTTAAATACACTTTGCTTGCGGCAGTAACACTGGTTCACGCCAGTGTTACTGCTAATCCCGCACCGGTTACCGATATAAATCGCAACCGGGCAGTCGTTAACACTACGTCTGGGCAGCCAAGCGGCTCGTTAGAGCAACGCCTGGCAACACTCGAACGTATTGTTGAAGCCAGAACCGAAGCGCAGCTTCGTATGGCTCAGCAGCTGCAAACCTTGTTAGATGAGGTTAGCGAGTTGCGAGGGGTTACCGAAACGCATACGTATCAGCTTGGTGAAATCCTGCAACGTCAACGCGACCTGTATCAGGAAATAGATCGTCGGGTAAGTGCGATACAGACACCGACGGCCGGAAATAGTGCAGCTGTGATGCCAATGGATACACCTGCGGCGACACCAAACTATTCCACAGATGTTTCTGAGAACGACGCGTACGATAAAGCTGTCAACATGGTGCTGAAAGACCGGCGTTATGATGCGGCAATACCGGAGTTTGAGAGTTTTATTCAACGCTATCCCAGTTCAGGTTATGCGCCAAACGCTCATTACTGGCTTGGACAATTGTTATTTAACAATAACGAGCTGGCAAAAGCGAAAACGCATTTTGAACGGGTAGTGAGTAATTTCCCTCAGTCAAATAAAGTTGCCGACGCCTTGCTCAAACTTGGGCAAGTTGCCGAGCGCGAGAACAAAAAAGACGCAGCCCTGCGGTTTTACCGCCAGCTGGTTGAGCAGCACTCAACGGCTACATCAGCGAAACTGGCACAAGACAGGATTGACGCTTTAAAATAATAAAACCCGGCGCTAGCCGGGTTTTTTCTACCCCCATTATTGCATTAAGCGCTGGCATTTTGAGCAGTTAGACCACATTGACGCGCTTTTTGACACTTTTTGGTTGCACAAAACCCGTAAATCAGTAAGATATGCGTCCGCGGTTAGGGTCATTAGCTCAGCTGGTAGAGCAGCGGACTTTTAATCCGTTGGTCGATGATTCGAATTCATCATGACCCACCAACCGCGCAAACTTTGCTATCGAAATGGGCCATTAGCTCAGCTGGTAGAGCAGCGGACTTTTAATCCGTTGGTCGATGATTCGAATTCATCATGGCCCACCACTTCGATACCCTTGTTTGGGTCATTAGCTCAGCTGGTAGAGCAGCGGACTTTTAATCCGTTGGTCGATGGTTCGAATCCATCATGACCCACCACTTTCTTACGTTTTTCCTGTATGGGCCATTAGCTCAGCTGGTAGAGCAGCGGACTTTTAATCCGTTGGTCGATGATTCGAATTCATCATGGCCCACCACTCAGGAACTTGTCACACTGTATTTTCTCCTACTGAATCGCTATACTAGCCGCCCTTAAAACAGCACCGGGTTAGCCCTATGGAACAGCCGTTATATTTCACAGAGCATGATTTTGCTTTTCCACAAAAGCCATTGCCGCTAAGCCAAGATGACAAAGCTGCGTATAAAGACCGTATTAAAGCATTGCTTAAGCAAAAAGATGCGGTGCTGGTAGCGCATTACTATACCGATCCTGAAATTCAGGCGCTGGCTGAAGAAACCGGCGGCTGCGTATCTGACTCATTAGAAATGGCCCGTTTTGGCAACGAACACCCGGCAAAAACGCTGATTGTAGCCGGTGTAAAGTTTATGGGCGAAACGGCTAAAATTCTTACACCACATAAAACGGTATTGATGCCGACGCTGGAAGCAACCTGTTCGTTGGATCTAGGTTGCCCCGCCGAGCCGTTTTCGGCGTTTTGTGATGCGCACCCCGATCGTGTGGTCGTCGTGTATGCCAATACCTCGGCTGCGGTTAAAGCCAGGGCTGACTGGGTGGTAACCTCTTCAATTGCACTGGACGTAGTAGACCACCTCGATAGCCAGGGCAAAAAAATTATTTGGGGGCCTGACAAGCATTTAGGTGCTTATGTACAAAAACAAACCGGCGCTGATATGCTGCTTTGGGATGCGGCCTGTATCGTGCACGACGAATTTAAAGCCAACGCGCTGGTTGAACTGAAAAAGCAATATCCAGATGCTGCCGTACTCGTGCATCCGGAATCGCCAGACAGCGTAGTGCAGTTAGCCGATGCGGTAGGGTCTACCAGCCAATTGATCAAAGCCAGCCAAACGCTACCCAACAGCACCTTTATCGTGGCGACGGACAAAGGCATTTTTTACAAGATGCAGCAGCTGATGCCAGACCGCACCTTTATTGAAGCACCAACCGGCGGTAACGGCGCCACCTGCCGAAGCTGTGCACATTGCCCGTGGATGGCAATGAACGGTTTAAAAGCGATTGAAGCGGCGCTAACCGATACAACAGGCCATGAAATTTTTGTCGACCCGGCTTTACGCGATAAGGCGCTAGTACCGCTTGATCGCATGCTGAATTTTGCCAAGGCGTTAAAAATGCAGGTAAAAGGCAACGCCTGAGCAAAAAATGTTTCAGCTGGTTAAAAAGCAGGCAGTAGCAGGTCGCTGCAGCATATAACAGTTGCAGCGCGCGGGGAATTTCCCTAGTATAGCCGCGCTTGCAACGCAAGTTCCGGAGAGATGGCTGAGTGGCTGAAGGCGCACGCCTGGAAAGTGTGTTTAGGTTAACCCCTAACGAGGGTTCGAATCCCTCTCTCTCCGCCAGATTCGAGACTAACCAAGTCTAAAATGGTATCTAACCCCGCGTAATTGCGGGGTTTTTTATTGGCATTAAGTTTAAACTGG
>JBFKFH010000074.1:0-13831 GCA_041618685.1 Rheinheimera sp. | reverse complement strand
GCCGGATCACTAAACACGGTTTCGATAATATCCAGCGAAATATCCAACCGGTCGGCTTCTTCGGCGTCAATGGTAAAGCCAATGTCATAGGCCTTGGCGGCCAGTGCCAGCTGTTTTACCCGCGGAACCAGCTCATTCATCACGCGGTCGCGGTGGCTGAATTCATAGCGCGGGTGAATAGCTGATAGCTTGACCGAAATACCCGGGCTGTTAAACGGGCCGCGGCCTTTAGCTGCTTTACCTATGGTGTCGATGGCGCGCATATAGCTGTCGAAGTAGCGATCGGCGTCGGCCATAGTGCGGGCGCCTTCGCCCAGCATGTCGTAAGAGTAGCGAAAGCCTTTCGCTTCCATCTCATTAGCGCGTTCCAGCGCGGCACCGATGGTGGTACCCATAACGAATTGCGCGCCCATAATCTGCATAGCATAACGCACAGCCTGGCGGATCACCGGCTCACCTAAACGGCCGCAGGTACGCTTTAACAAACCAAATTGCTGTTTTTTCTGCTCGTCAGAGTAGTTCACCAGCTTGCCGGTCAGCAACAGGCCCCAGGCTGACGCATTAACGAAGATTGAACTGCTGTTACCCAGATGCGCGCTCCAGTCACCTTGCGACAGTTTATCGCGGATCAACCGGTCGGCGGTGGTGTTATCGGGTACCCGCAACAACGCTTCTGCCAGGCACATCAGCACCAGCCCCTCTTCGGTGGACAGCGAAAATTCATTCAGCAGCGCATCTACTCCACCTTTGCCTACCTGGGCCTGACGAATGGTAAGGACTAACTGACGGGCGCGCTCCCAGGCCCGGCTGCGGGCATTAACACCAATATCGGCCAGTGGCAGCAGGTACTCCAGCACCTTATCTTCATCGGCACGATAGAAATCACGAATAGTTTGACGCAGCGGTTGAGTGGCAACCAGGGAACCGGTATACAACATGGCAGTTAGCTTCCTGACAAGGATTAAGAATCGGGCATTTTAGTAAAATGTCTGCAGCATTAGGTGGTTATTTTTGTCATTTAACCCTATATAATTCTGACAAGTTGACCAGAAACCAGAAAAATTACTGCTATGAATACACCGATGAAAAATAAAGCACTGGACCGGATTGATATCAGTATTTTGGATACGCTGCAGCGCGATGGCCGTATTGCTAATGTTGACCTGGCAAAAAAAGTTAATTTAAGTGCCAGCCCCTGTATTGACCGGGTTAAACGGCTGGAAAAAGAAGGCTACATTGATGGCTTCGGCGCGCGTTTAAACGCGGCAAAACTCGGGTTTGGTACAGCGGCGTTTATTCAGGTAACGCTGGACCGTACCACCAGTGAGGTATTCGATAAGTTCCGGGATGCTGTGGTACAAATTCCGCAGGTTGCAGAATGCCATATGGTGGCAGGTGGCTTTGATTATTTACTTAAGCTGCGCTTGCCCAATATGGACGCCTACCGCAGTATACTGTCGTTGATAGTGGATTTACCCGGTGTGGCGCAAACCCATACTTATGTTGTGATTGAGCAGGTAAAAAACGATCGCGGTTTGCCGCTTAAGACCACAGAAAGCCCGCCAGCGGCGGGCTAAGCACAAGAGGCTGTGGTTTACATCCAGCGTTCGCTGTTGCGGCGTTTCGGCAGCAGCAGTGGCAAAATCAGGCCAAACAACAGACCGGCCAGTAAAATAATTGAGCCAAGTACCATCGGGTTTTGCCAGATAGAGGTTTTGGTAGACTCAACCTGCAGTTTTAGCTGATCATATGCGCGGTTAGCCTGTTCCAGCTGGTCCAATGCAGTCTGGCGTTCAGCCACGGCCTGATTCAGCTGACCATTTAACTGATCACGCTGTTGTTCCAGTTCCAGAATCGTTTCGTTGTGGCTGGCATAGTCGGCTTTTAATTGCTCCAGCTGTGACACCAGACCCGGCGTATAGCTGACATATTCTTTTGGCAACCAGCCGGTCTTATTGTCTTCATATTGGATCTGCGCATAGCCTGACTCAGCATCTTCTCCCAGGTAGGTCACACTTTGTCCGGCGTTAATCGTGCCAACAATGCGATACTGGTTACTCGGACCTGAATGCAGGTAAACAAATAATGCATCGCTGATAAAGGCCGGCCGGCTTTCTTCCTGCGCTGCTGCGCTGCCGGATAACGTTAAGCCGTACACCGAAAATAATACCAGAAGGGTGCTTTTAATTAATCTGAACCTAGGTATCCTGAGCTTATTTGGATAAAACAGCGTTGCTGCCAACTGCTTGGATGATAGGGAGTTGTGCAGCAATTGACAAGGTTTAAAACGGTTACGGGCATTGCAGCACGCACCAGAACAAACAGAGTAACAGATGAGTACTGAACTTGAGCTGAAGTTTTTCATGCCAGCGGCACAACAGCCGCAATTAGTCGCGCTAGTGCCACAACTGGGGACTGTGCAGCGCAGTGAAACGGCAGAGTTATTGAATGCCTATTTTGACACAGCCGATAACTGGTTTCGCCAGCATGATATGGGCCTGCGTAGCCGGTTAAAACGCGGACGCTATGAGCAAACTATTAAGCTGGCCGGTACGCAACACGGCGCAATGCAAATGCGGCCGGAATACAATGTGCCCTGTGCCGATGTAAAGCCTCAGCTTATTGATTTTCCATCGCATATCTGGCCAGCGACGACCAATGTCGCTGCGTTGCAAGCGCAACTTACTGAACTGTTTCGCACCAATTTTACCCGCCATAGCTGGCAGGTGCAGTGTCACGATGGCAGTATAATTGAGCTGGCGTATGATAGCGGTCAGGTTCTGGCGGCTGACCGGTCGCAACCGATCAGCGAGTTAGAGTTAGAGTTAATAAGTGGTGATGCGCAGCAGCTGTTTACGCTGGCCCAGCGCTTGTTGCAGCAACTACCATTGGCTACCGGCTGGCAGAGCAAGGCGGCGCGTGGCTACCGCTTGGCTGCACAGCAGGCATTGACGCTGCCAGCGGGCTGGGATAACAGCCTGCTGGCGCAAACTAATGCATTGCAGCAGGCAGAGGCGTGTTATCAGCAACAGCCGGCCGCCGCTGCACTGGCTGTGGCCGCAACGGCGTTGGCGGATATTGCCATCACATTACAACGTTACCCGGCGCTAGCAACCTTTAGCGCCGAAGCCAGCAGGCTGGCAGAGCAGTTGGCAACAGATGGGCAGGTTTTTGCCTGGCAGCAGTACCACATGTTGTTACTGGCAATTTCAGAGTTTCTGTATCACCACGGCTGAGCAAGAGGCGCAACATGAGCGAAAGCAACGAGGCATTGGCGCAGTACCTGACTCAGATCCTGAGCCGGTTTGAGCTGTCGGTGTTTGATGACGCAGCGCAGCAGCAGCTGACACGGTTGTTCCGGGCCAGCAGCTTTATCGCCCGCACATTACAGCAACAGCCCGAGCTACTGGCCGAGTTTGCGTGTAGCCGGCAGTTACAGACGGCATTACAACAGCATACTGCTCAGCCTGTCGTTCTGGAGCAGCTGGATGATGCCAGCGCATTTGCGGCGTTGCGCCGCTATCGTAATGCGCAGCTGTGCCGCATTCTGGCGGCCGACATTTTGCAACTGCAAGATATTGGCTGCAGCTTACAGCAGGTGTCTAAGCTGGCAGATTCCACCATTAACGCGGCGTACCACTGGGCGTATCAGCAGTTAGCGGTTCAGTGGGGCACCCCGCGGGATCAGCAGGGTAACGCCATGCCGCTGTTAATTCTGGGGATGGGCAAGCTCGGTGGTGGAGAGCTGAATTTTTCATCAGATATCGACTTAATTTTTACCTATCCGGCCAATGGCGATACTGAGGGTGGACGACGAAGCACCGAGCATCAGCAGTTTTTCACCAAATTAGGTCAGAAGTTGATTGCAGCACTGCACCAGGTCACTGCCGATGGGTTTGTTTACCGGGTTGACATGCGTCTGCGCCCGTTTGGTGACAGCGGCCCTCTGGTGCTGAGTTTTGCCGCGATGGAAGATTACTATCAGGAGCAAGGCCGCGAGTGGGAACGCTATGCAATGTTAAAAGCGCGGATACTGAACCCGGATGGTTATCACAGCGCAGAGTTAACCAAACTGCTCAAGCCCTTTATTTACCGGCGCTATATCGATTTTTCTGTCATTGAGTCTCTGCGACGGATGAAGCAGCAGATTGAGCAGGAAAACCGCCGCTTAAACCGGCGGGATAACATTAAGCTTGGTGTTGGCGGGATCCGCGAAGTTGAATTCATTGTGCAGACACTGCAACTGATCCGCGGCGGCCGCATTCCGGCAATGCAGCAATCATCATTATTAATCGCGCTACAGGTACTGGCTGATGAAGCCATTCTAACGCCAGCTCAGGTGCAACAACTTCGCACTGATTATCTGCTGTTGCGTAAAGTTGAACAGGCACTGCAAGGTATTGACGACCAGCAAACCCAAACGTTGCCGCACAGTGTGCTGTTACGCGCGCAATTGCTGGCTGCGCTGAACCTGCCGCACTGGGATGAGCTGCAACAGCAGGTCGACGCCGCGATGTCGCGGGTGCACCAGCATTTTAAGCTGGTTATCGACAATGGTGATGAGCCCGATAATCAGGAGACAACACTTGGCCGGCTGATTTGGGACAGTGATCAGGATGCAACCGAGTTAGCCGGCCAGCTGGAATGGCTTAGTCTGGAGCAAGGCAAAACGCTGATAGACCAGCTGCAGCAATTTAAACAGGATTGCCAGAAGCGCAGTGTGGGGCCGCGCGGGCGGGATTTTCTGGCGAAGTTGATGCCATTGCTGCTACATATGTTGCAACAGCAAAGGGCCGAACCCACGGTATTGAGCCGGGTGTTGGGCGTATTCCGGCAGATAGTGACCCGGACGGCCTATCTGGAGCTGCTGTTTGAAAATAGTGCCGCGTTGCAGCAGCTGGTGCTGCTATGTAATCAAAGTGGTTGGCTGGCCGAGCAGCTGGCGCGTTATCCGATGTTACTGGATGAGCTGATTGACCCGGCCCAGCTGTATCAACTGGCAACACAAAGTGATTATCGCGACCGGTTACGGCAACATTTGTTGCGGGTGCCAGCCGATGATCTCGAGCTGCTGATGGAAACACTGCGCCAATATAAACAAGCACAGCAACTGCGTATTGCCGCGGCGGATATCAGTGGCGTCTTACCACTGATGAAAGTTAGCGATCACCTGACCTGGCTGGCAGAAGTGATCATGGCACAGGTGGTGGAACTGGCGTGGCAGCAAATGACCGAACGCTATGGCAGCCCGGCGAACGCGACGGCAGAAGACAAAGGCCTGGCAGTACTGGCATATGGTAAGTTGGGCGGGCTGGAGCTGGGGTATGGCTCGGATCTGGATTTGGTGTTTGTGCACAACTGTGACAGCCAGGCTGCCACCAGTGGTGAGCGGGCGATAGACTCGAAGCAGTTTTATCTGAAACTGGTGCAACGGGTGCTGCACTTATGCACGACCCGCACTAACAGCGGTGTACTGTATGAGATTGATACCCGCTTAAGGCCATCAGGAAACTCGGGCTTGCTGGCGATACATATTGAAACTTACCAGCAATATCTGCAACAGGAAGCCTGGACCTGGGAGCATCAGGCCCTGGTCAGAGCCCGGGCTATCTATGGTAGCGATGCGTTGTTAGCGCATTTCAGCCATATCCGGCAGCAAATTATTGCCTTACCCCGTGATCTGCCTAAGTTGCGCACTGATGTACAACAAATGCGGGACAAATTGCGGCAGCACCACGGTGCGCTAAGTGATGATCCTAAGCATAGTATTGGCGGAATCGTTGACCTGGAGTTTATCAGCCAGTTTCTGGTGCTGGGCTATGGCGCTATATACGCCAGCCTTTACCAGTACAGTGATAACATCCGCATCCTGGCGGCTGCGGCTGACAGTGGCTTGCTGACCCAACAGCAGGCAGAGCAGTTACAACAAGCCTATCAGTTACTGCGTGGTGCAGGCCATCGGCAGACGCTGGCACCGGCAACGTTACCGGCACTGGACAGCCTGCAGCAGGCACGGCAACAGGTAGAGCAAGTATGGCAACAATTGTTTGCGCTGCCTGCTGCACAGTAAAGCGTTTAGCCTTGTCTTGGCTGCGTATCTGCCGGCATGCAATGTTGTAGCAGGTGCTCGTTGGCTTTATCGGTTATCACTGCTGCCCGTTCGCGCGGGCAGTAAAAAGCCAGTACCGGTGAGCGAAAGTCTGGTGCTATGGCGATGGCAATTTCGTTAATCGTTCCAATCAGTGTGGTGTCGGTCTGAAAATATTGTTTTACCACATAATCACGCGGCAGCGTCCAGAACAGCTCTATACCTTCACTGCGGGCGAATTCGGTGAGTTTGGTTTTTATCGTATCGCCTTCGCGAAAACGCCGATTTGTCACCTGACCACGCCAGTTTGGCTCACCAGGTACGACAATAGCACTGCGCTGTTTTAATTGCTGTGTCAGTTTGTCACTGGTATCGGGCAGGGCTAATTTGAACTGGGATAACTCTTTGGCACCGTCGGCAATAGAACCACGGATTTTACCGTAAAATTCACTGAAACTTTCCGCCGCGGCATTGACGGAATCTTTACGAAACAGGAATTCCGGCTTGGTTAGAATGGCGTAGGCGAAGCCAGCAAGCAGGGCCAGCAGTACGATATTACGGATCCAAAACCACATTGGTCAACCTCCTTTATACAGTGATACCGCATCAGGATCAGGCCGGGTTTTAAATCGACGATGCAGCCACATATATTGTTCAGGATGTCGCAGCACGGCTTGCTCAACCCAGTTGTTTACTCTGCTTACATCAGCTTTGTCATCACCGCTGGGGAAATCGTTCAGCGCGGGCAAAACTTCAATTTCATACCCTTTATTACCCGGCAGGCGGCTGGTTATCACCGGTATCACGACACAGTTTGCCGCATTGGCAAATAATAAGGTGCCGGTGGTGGTGGCGGCTTCTGCGACGGCAAAAAACGGCACAAATTCGGCGCGGTTGCGGCCATAGTCCTGATCGGGAAGGTAAAAACACACTTCCTGTTGATTCAGCGCCGCAATCAGACCTTTGACATCACGTTTTCCTACCATATATTTGTTGGCTTTATTACGGCCGTGATACTGCAGATAATCCATCAGCGGATTATTGTGCGGGCGATAAAATCCCACGCTGGGGTGTGTTAAACCAAATACCCGGCAAGCCCCTTCCAGGTGTAAAAAGTGCGCAGCAAGCAACAAAACGCCCTTACCCTGAGCATGCGCCGCCTGAATATGCTGGTAGCCTTTAAAGTGCGCCAGCTTTCTGATGCGCCAGTCTGGCCACCACCAGCCAATTACCGTATCAAACAAAGCCTTACCGGTTTCAACAAAATTACGTTTTACCAGTTCCGCTTGTTGTTCAGCCGACATGTCCGGAAAGCATAGTTCAATATTGCGCCGGGCAACTTTGCGACGTGATTTCAGTACCTTGTGTAGCAACCGGCCAAGGCCGGCACCCAGTGCCATTAAAACAGAATAAGGCAACCAGCTGATTAACCAGAGTAGGGCGGCGCCAAGCCATAACAACCAATATTTTGGCAATAAAAAACGCCAACTAAATAGCGGAGCCTGAACCACGCGACATCCTCAGCAAAAAATAAAGCGCTATTGTAGCGAAAAAAGGCAGCGGAGATAGTGAAAACTGGTAGGAGGTTCACCGCTGCTGCGGTGAACCTTAATATAGCTTAGCTGGCAAGCGCCTGGTTAATCGCCAGTAAGTCTTGTTCTGACAAGTTACCTGCAGCCTGCTTTAACTGCAGCATAGTGACGATGTAATTGTAACGGGCGTTGGACAAGTTGCGACGCGCCTCAAACAGGTTGCGTGTACTTTGCAGCACATCAACTATCGTGCGGGTACCCACTTCAAAGCCGGCTTCAGTGGCATTTAACGCACTTTCGGCTGATACCACGGCTTGCTCCAACGCACGGATTGACGAGATCTGTGCATTGACACCGTTAAACGAACTGCGAACCTGGCGAATCACTGCACGATGGTTCAGCTCCAGCGTCTGGCTTACTTCAACATAATTAGCTTTAGCTACTTCAACACCCGCGGTTACACCACCACCACTGTAAATTGGCACCGCCAGGTCAATGCCGATAGAGCTGCTGTCGCTCCGGTCAAAACCGGAAGTCTTGCCTACACCAAGCCGGGCCGTCAGATCCAGCGTCGGGTAATGGCCGGTTTTAGCCAGGTCGATATCTTTATTGGCGATGTCTAACAGCACGCGCTGACTTTTTAATGTCAGGTTGTAGTCTTGTGCTAATGTAACCCAATCTTGTACTTTAGCCGGGCTGGGTACACCAGGTGAAAATTTATCGGTGTTTAACAGCGCCAGATCTTCGTGGTACTGGCCGGTTATTTCGCGTAAAAACTCGCGCGCATTTTCTAACTCATTTTCAGCGGCGATTTCCCGCGCGACGGCGCTGTCATATTGTGCCTGAGCTTCGTGCACATCAGTTACCGCAGTCAAACCGACTTTAAAGCGCTGTTTGGTTTGTTCCAGCTGGCGTTCTATTGCGCGTTTTTCTGCCTGTGCAAAGCCCAGATCGTCTATTGCACCCAGTACGTTAAAGTAGGCGTTGGTAACACGTACAATCAGGCTCTGTACTTCGCTGTCGTAAGCCGTTTGCACCTGCAGTGCAACTTGCTCGGCGCGGGTTAAACGTTCCCAGTTAGCCCAATTAAACAAACTTTGCTTTAAGGTAATGCCGGCCGATGTACTATTGGGGCCATCAAAGCCGAAGCCGTCAGCGTCTGTCCGGTCGATACTGGCACCCGCGGTGATACTGGGTAACAGCGCCGCGCGTGACACATCAATACTCAGAGCCGCTCGGTCGCGTGACGCCGCTGCGCGTAACACGGTAGGGTCTTTTTGTGTTGCTAACTGATATATTTCTTGCAGGTCTGCCGCAGCGATTTGCAGGCTGAATAAGCCAAAAGAAGAGGCTAACAAGGTGCTTAATAAGGTTTTTTTCATTTCTACCAATCCTGGCCAGATAAAAGGAAGCTGCACGAATAATACTCTGTTGCGGTAAACTAAGTAATAATTAAACGGTAAAGTTACGCCTCAGAGTGTAACAGAATGTGAGTACAGCTATGTCTGCAATTAACTTTGGCCAGTATCCTTCATTTGGCCGGCAAGATCTGGAAGTTATCGATAAAACCACGGTTTTTCAAGGTTTTTTCCGGCTAGACCGCTATACCTTGCGCCACCGGTTGTTCAATGGTGGCTGGAGCGAACCGATGCAGCGGGAGTTGTTTGAACGTGGCCATGCGGCTGTGGTGTTGCCGTACAATCCGCTTACTGATGAGGTGGTATTAATAGAGCAGTTTCGGCTGGGTGCCGCCGCCAGCAGCACCAGCCCCTGGTTACTCGAAGCCATCGCCGGTATGATCGAACCGGATGAAAGCGCTGAGCAGGTCGCGCAACGTGAAGCGCAGGAAGAAGCAGGGTTAACAATTGCTGAACTTTGGCCTATGCTAAGCTACTTATCCAGCCCAGGTGGCACCACAGAGCGAATACAGCTATTTCTGGGACGCCTGACACAGCCCGTTCAGACTGGTATTTTTGGCTTGGCTGATGAACATGAAGATATCAAAGTACACCTGTTGTCGCGGCACGCTGCCATGCAGCTGCTGGCGGAGCAAAAAATAGATAATGCAGCGACGGTCATTGCCTTGCAGTGGCTGGCGCTTAATCTGGATAAAGTACAACAGGCCTGGGGAGACTGACGTGTGGTTTAAACGCCAGAAATATGTACCAACATTACCGGATTTTCTGGCGCTGTGTGAACGCAATTATGCGCAGTTAAACCGTTATCTGGCTGAAGACTCCACGGTGGGGCAATCCAGCATTATGCAGGTTTCTGCTCAGCACCAGTACCGTATCAGCATCACCGAAGTGGCGCGTTTTACCACCACTTTGCAGATCGAATTGCTGGATGCAAAGCATGATTATTTCCGGCCGAACTTCGTGGTGCGGCTGTATCATGATGCCCAGGTGGCCGAGGTTTTAGCCTGTCAGCAAGTCAGTCGGTTTAAAGCGCGTTACGATTACCCCAATATGGACATGTTGCAACCCGATGAAAAACGCCAGATAAACCTGCTATTACGAGACTGGCTAAAGTTGTGTGCCGGACAGGGGTATATTAACCGGGAGCTGGCGTTCGTTTGATGCAGTATCAGTTTCCGCTAAAAGCACGCTATCAGCTGGCGCAAATTACTGATTGCCACCTGCTAGCCAGCGCTGACGGTGAGTATCAGCAAATAAAGCCGGCCGCGCATTTAGCAGCAATTGTCGCCAGCTTATGCCAGACAAAACCGGATGCGGTGCTGTTAACCGGCGACGTGACCCAGGACCACAGCGCCGACTCTTATCAATTGCTGGCGCAGTTAATGTCGCCGCTGAAGTGCCCGGTATTTTGTTTGCCGGGCAATCATGATGACGTGGCAGAATTAGCCAAACTTAGCTTACAGCCACCGTTTCGCCCGCAGCGCAGCTTACAGCTGGGTAACTGGCAGCTGCTACTGTTGAATACCAAAGGTGACACCCCGGCTGGCGTATTCCCGCATTCACAGCAGCAATGGCTGCAAACCCAGTGTCAACAAAGCTCGGCCTCAGCTATCTGGTTGTTTTGTCATCATCATCCACTGGCGCTGCATTGTTTTATTGATCAGCATGGCCAGCAACAGCAGGCACAGTTGTGGCAGGCTATCGCAGCCCAGCCACGTATCAAAGGGCTGGCACATGGCCATGCCCACTATGCCTATCATACGGAATATCAGCAGATCAGTGTTGTCGGGTGTCCGGCCAGCTCAGTACAGTTTTTACCGACTACCGATTGGCAAACCGTCGACGGCGGGCCACAGTGGTGCGACTGGACGTTCGCAGCCGATGGCAGTGTCAGCTGGCAGTTTCGCCAGTTAAACCTAACCGAAAAGCAGGTGTAATGAATCAGCAAGTCGTTTATCTACATGGTTTCGCCAGCTCGTCACAGTCGGAAAAAGCCCGGCTTACCCATGCATTTTTTCAACAGCATTATCCGCATATCGACTTTTGTGCGTTAGATTTACCCTACGAACCCGCCGCTGCACTGGCGCGTATTCAGCAGCATATAGGCGCGCGGCGTGATGTCGCATTAATTGGCAGTTCACTGGGTGGTTTTTTGGCAACCTGTGTGGCAGAGCAGCTGCAGTGCAGGGCTTGCCTGATTAATCCGGCGGTGGCACCGCATACGGTGCTGGCACAGCATGTAGGCCGCTATTTTCATCCTGTGTTGCAGCAGCATTATGACGTGACACCTGACCACATGCATGTGCTGCAACAACTGATGCCAGCGCAGCTGCGCCAGCCACAGAATTATCTGCTGTTGTTGCAAAGCGGCGATGAAGTGTTAGATTACCGTCTTGCGTTGTCTTACTATGACGGCGCCGAAATAAAACTGAGTGAAGGTGGTGATCACAGCTACGTCGGCTATGCCGCACAGCTGCCAACTATTGCCAACTTTTGCCAACTCGCGTAAAACGCGCTTAATCTTATCAGCCAGCGACCGAGACTATGACATCACAACAGTACAACGCCGATTCGATTGAAGTGCTGACCGGGCTGGAGCCCGTGCAGCGTCGCCCCGGAATGTATACCGACACCAGCAGGCCGAATCATTTAGGCCAGGAAGTTATTGATAACAGTGTTGATGAAGCGTTGGCCGGCCATGCGGATGCGGTGCAGGTAATACTGCATGATGATCAGTCACTGGAAGTGATCGACAATGGCCGTGGTATGCCGGTCGATATCCATCCGGAAGAAGGCGTCACCGGTGTCGAGCTGATTTTTTGCCGTCTGCATGCCGGCGGCAAATTCTCCAATAAAAACTATCAGTTCTCCGGTGGTTTGCACGGTGTTGGTATTTCAGTCGTCAATGCGTTATCAAGCCGGGTCGATGTAACTATCCGGCGTGATGGCAATATTTATGAAATGGCATTTGAACACGGCAATAAAGTATCTGAGCTTAGCATTACCGGTACGGTAGGTAAGCGCAACACCGGCACCCGGGTCAGGTTCTGGCCGACGCCATCGTATTTTGATTCAGCAAAGTTCTCTGTCAGCCGGCTGCTGCATGTATTAAAAGCCAAGGCAGTATTGTGTCCTGGCCTGACGGTCAGTTTTGACGACAAGGTCAACCAGCAGCAGTATCAGTGGTGTTATCAGGCGGGTATTAAAGATTATCTGGCCGAGTCGGTAAAAGAGTATGTCTGTTTGCCGGAGAAACCCTTTGTTGGCAGTTTCAGTGCCAGCACTGAGGCAGTAGAGTGGGCGCTGTTGTGGCTGCCGGAAGGCGGTGAGCTGGTAACAGAAAGTTATGTCAACCTTATTCCAACTGCGCAAGGTGGCACCCACGTCAACGGGCTACGGCAGGGGTTACTGGAAGCATTGCGCGAATTTTGTGAGTTTCGTAATCTGCTGCCGCGCGGTATTAAGTTATCGGCAGAAGATATCTGGGACCGCTGTGCTTATATTCTGTCATTAAAGATGCAGGACCCGCAGTTTGCCGGCCAGACTAAAGAGCGGTTGTCGTCACGCCAGTCAGCGGCTTTTGTCTCGGGTATCGTCAAAGACGCGTTCAGTTTGTGGCTCAATGAGCATACTGATATTGCAGAAAGTCTGGCTGATTTCTGTATTAACAATGCGCAAAAACGGCTAAAGGCTGCCAAGAAGGTTGTGCGGAAAAAGATCACATCCGGCCCTGCGCTGCCCGGTAAACTGGCTGATTGCTCGGCGCAGGACTTAAACCAGACGGAGCTGTTTCTGGTCGAAGGTGATTCAGCCGGTGGCAGTGCCAAGCAAGCCCGCGATCGGGTGTTTCAGGCAGTGATGCCATTGCGGGGTAAAATTTTAAATACCTGGGAAGTGGAGTCTGGCCAGATCCTGGCTTCGCAGGAAGTGCATGATATTTCAGTCGCCATAGGTATGGACCCGGACAGCAACGATTTATCCGCGCTGCGCTACGGTAAAATTTGTATCCTCGCCGATGCCGACTCCGACGGTCTGCACATTGCTACCTTGCTGTGTGCTTTGTTTATGCGTCACTTTAGCAGCCTGGTTCAAGCTGGCCATATCTATGTTGCCATGCCGCCGCTGTATCGTATCGACATCGGTAAAGAGGTGTATTATGCACTGGATGAAGATGAGAAAAATGGCATTCTTGACCGGATTGAGGCTGAGAAAAAACGCGGTAAAGTTAATGTTCAGCGCTTTAAAGGTTTGGGTGAGATGAACCCGTTACAATTGCGTGAAACAACGATGGATCCCAATACCCGTCGTTTGGTGCAGTTGACTATCGATGACGTGACACAAACCATGGAAATGATGGACATGTTGCTGGCGAAGAAGCGCGCGACCGACCGGCGTGAATGGCTGGAACAAAAAGGCGACAAAGCGGCTATTGCGCTGTAACGGCTACCCGAATAAGAACAGAAGGCGTTAGCACCGTGATAAGAGTTTTCATTGTTATTTTGCTGAGTTGCTGGCCGTTGTTATCTATGGCGCAGCAACAGGTTGAACTACCCGAATGGTTGCAGCAGGTTGACCAGCAAAAAAACCAGCAACCTGAAGCGATGCTGGCATTGCTGCTGCAACATCAGAGCGAACTTGCCAGCCTGACAACAGCGCAACAGGCACACTGGTATTTTCTGCAGGCAGCGTTGTACAACGCCCTTGGGCAGCATCAGCAGCAGCAACAGGCGGCACAGCAAGGCTTGGAGTTAGTGGGTGACCAGCCATCCGTGTTGAAAGTGAAACTGTTGTAT
>JBFKFH010000073.1:0-13893 GCA_041618685.1 Rheinheimera sp. | reverse complement strand
CACATCCTGCACCAGTGATTTGGTGGCTGTGGTCTCGCTACTGTTAACATTAATGCTCAGCACACCACTGGTATTAGTAAAGGTCGCGAAGGTTAAGCCGCCACTCTGCAGATTAGAGCCACTGACGCTGAACAGTGCGCCGCTGGTATCGAAGCCGTACACGTCTGTGGTAATGGCAGAACCAACCCGTTGCAGGGTTAAGCTCGCACCCGCATAGTTGCCATTACCGCCATTGAGGGCATCGAGTTCAACATCACTAATGCTAAGACTGGTGCCAGCATCTAAGGAAACATAATTACCCACACCGGCCCAGGCGACACTGTCACCGTTAAGGTTGGTCAGTACTGGGGCGTTATTAGATACAGCAGCAGTAGCGACAATGTCATCAATCTCCATAATCGCTGCGCCATTAGCGGTCATACGAATTTCATCAACATTGTCATAAGCCGATTGGAAGGTAATTACGCCATAACTACCGCCTGCCGTTGTGGCGGTAAAGCTATAGTGCACATTACCACTGCTGTCTGATGTGGTTAAATTTACAGTTTCACTGGAAACCACTGAAACGCCGTCTCTGAAACCCT
Organism: Rheinheimera sp.; assembly: GCA_041618685.1. Taxonomy (GTDB): domain Bacteria; phylum Pseudomonadota; class Gammaproteobacteria; order Enterobacterales; family Alteromonadaceae; genus Alishewanella. Next base: position 13,309 of record JBFKFH010000073.1, on the reverse strand, counting down.
CAAATGCAACGCTGGTTGCTGAGCTCCCTTGTGTAAGACCAAATGTCATGGACGTAATGTCAAAGTCTGAACCATCGGTTGACGCCATGGTAAACACACGTATTGAGGGGTTTGCGTCGTTGAGTAGTAAAGAACGATCACCACCGCCACCATCGTTATTCAGGTTCTGACTCTGGTCGGCCGCATTGGGCGTGGCTATTAAATCAGCAGCATCCATGCTAAAGGTCCAATCACCAATAGCTTGAGAGGTTACGGGATTAGCATTTATTAACCCCACGCCATCAAAGTTTTGATTGGAGATTGCTGCATGGCTCGCTGCTGTTATGCACAAAAGCGAAAGAAAAAGGCTGATTCGCGCAAAGAAATTCGCACGAACAGGGGTTATAAATTGGAGCATGAGGTGATCACCCTAAAGTTATTATTACTATTTTTTAACTGTATTGAATACGTTGCAATACATGACTACACCAGTGATTTGGTGGCGGTGGTGTCGCTACTGTTAACATTGTTGCTCAGCACACCGCTGCGATTTTTAACAAAAATGTCTGACCTTAATCCGTTCCGCCAACTGAAATATGTGTAGTGCTGCCGCTATTCTGAATAACCACTTCGGCTGCAAATGCAAAGGGGCTGGAGAGTAGAGCTAAAGATAGGAATAGATGGAAGCAGTTTCCAGTTCTCATGGTGATCCTTGATGATAAAAGTGCTAAATGCGACATAACTTTGTCGATAGCCATTTAAAATCTATCGGCACCTGATTAGTAATGTAGCAAAAAGGAGAGCGGTTTTGCGCAGGATTCCAGCTTCTTAAATGAAGCTGATGCGGTGTAGTCCAAAATAATATGAAACTGTTGTTTCATAAAACTCTCGTTAATGCATGCATTTCAACCGTTAATGTTAACAACGTCAAGGTATATTCAATTTGTTTGCAGAATAAGAATTGTTCCAGCTACGGTCAGTAGTGCTCCTAACCAGGCGCCAAACGCCGGGCTGCGGCGGTAGACCAGCCACAGCAGTGGCAGCACGATGACCGGGCTTACGGACGATAAAATGGCCACCATACCCGCGTCACCATGTTTTAGCGCCTGCAGTATCAGAGTCATGCCCAGCACCATCGACAGCGCGGCATTTGTCAGCACCAGCAAGAACACCTTGAAGGTCATCGGCAGATAGGCGCGCGCGATTTTAAAGCCCAGCATAAAAACCAACTGATGCAACACAAAAGCACTGCTCATCCGCACGGCAGAAGCGGCAACTGCGTCGATGCCGGTGGTCATCAGCGGTTTTAACATTAACGTCGCCACCGCCTGGCACACAGCGGCCAGCAGCCCCAGGGCAATGCCGCTGCGCAGCTGGCTTTGATTAGCCTCCCACAGGTGCTGTTCTGTTTTGCGCTTGCCAAAAAAAATGGCGATCATCACGCCACTAACAAGCAGGCTGCTGCCTGCCAGCGCCCAGCCCCATATAGTCTCGCCGAGAAAAAAGTAGGCAAGCACTACTGAAAACACGGCGTGTGTGGCAAATAACACCCCGGCGCGGCGGGGGCCAAGCCGGTTCATCGCGGCGAAGAGCGCGGTGTCACCAATAAAAATACCGATAACGCCTGAAAGCACCAGTATCGCACTGCTACTTAGCGATAAGCTGTGCCAGCCACCACTGACAAAGGCAAGCAGCCATAGCATCAGCCCGGCACACAGCATGCGCCAGCGGGTAAAGCAGAATGCTCCCAGGTGCGTCGAGGCTTTTGCCGACAACAGGCTGCCGGTCGCCCAGCAGGCGGCTGCACCAAGCGCAAGGTATTCATAGGAGAAAATATCAGCTGACATGGGGTCGGTGGCTCTCTGTCTTATTTACTCAGGTGTAGTTAGCACCATAGCTGGTTAATCGGTGATTGCGGGCTAAAGCGGGTTGCCAGTTGTGCTTGCAGCAACTCGGCACAGGCAATGGCATCAGTTACCGCGTGGTGTGGCCGGTAATGGGGTAAACCATAGCGCTGACGGCTGTCAGCCAGACGAATTGACACCTTAGGCTGACGCTGCCACTTTTGCCACCAGCGCACCGGCGGCTGCCGGTACAATCTGGCCTCCAGTGCCATGGTGTCAATCACCGGGAAATAAATGCCTGCACCAAGCCGCGCTTTAAGCGCTGCATGCAAAAAGGGGCGCTCAATGCCGCGATAGTGTACCACAACAACCTTACCTGCCAGCGCAGTAAGTAGCTCGGGCAGAATGTCAGCCAGATCGGGTGCCAGATCAATATCAGAGTGGGTAATGCCGTGTAGCGTTACCGAGCGGTCGTTCAAACCACAGCGCGGCTTAACCAACCATTGCCGGGCTTGAGAGCTGTTAACCTGCTTCAGTGACATCGGTGCCAAACCAATGCTGACGATGTCACTAAGCGTTGGGTCGAGCCCGGTGGTTTCAATATCCATCGCCAATAATGGGGCATCGCATATGGCGGTCGCCGCGCTAATCATACCCTTAGCATAAAAGTCGCGTAGCAGCGCGTGCTCAGCTACTTTTGCCTGTTGCAGATAATACTGCTGCCAGTCGTCTATGGTGGTTGATTCAACTGCTGGGGTGGGGTTCAGAGCGGAAGGGCCCAGATATAGCATGACTAAGCCCGAAAATGAAATTTAAGAAATTTTTGGGCGTTGCTCAGCACCGAGAAGGCCTCTTTTAAATGCTTGCGCTCAAACTCAGATAGACGTTCTGGCATTACATTATTATCCGGTGTTTCGCCGGCTTGTATTGCCAGCGCCTGCTGGCGAATACGCGTCATAGCAATAACTTCATAGGCGTCGCGCAGGTCTTCACCGCGGCCGCTAGGTAGAACTTTAGCAGCAATAATATCGCGTAATCGTTCAAATGAGTTTGTCGCATCGGAGCCAACGGCTAAAGCATGCACGCGGATCAAATCTGCCATTGGCGCGGTGCCGCGGCGTTTAATGTTTAGGCTGTTATTTTGCCGGCCATCATTTTCCATAACGAAATCTTTGAAAAAGCCCAGCGGTGGTGTGCGCTGCAGTGCATTACGTGTCATGCAGGCTAAAAATTGCGGTTGCTGGCGAGCTTTGCTTAACATTAGCTGGTTAAGTTGTTCTGCCCAGCGCCGCTGGCCCCATACTGCGTCCAGATCAAAGAAAATGGAGCTGTGTAACAGCCGTTCAGCGCTGGGGCGTTCAATCCAGTCAGTAAAATATTGCTGCCACACCTTCAACGGCTGGCGCCATTGCCGGTTGGTTGCCATAATATCGCCACTGCAATAGCTGTAACCGCAGGCAGCCAGGCCATCACAGACAAAGGTTGCCAGTTGGGCAAAGTAGTCATCATGCAATTCTGCCACATAACTGTTGTCCAAAATCAGCGCATTATCTTGATCTGTCACAATAAGTTGCTCGTCCCGCGCCATAGAGCCCAGTGCGATAAAACAATAGGGTACCGGTGGTGGGCCCAGCTGTTGCTCGGCCAACTCAAGCAGCCGTTGCTTAAAGCTGCGGCCAATGGCTGCCATGGCACTGCCGATCATTTGTGAATTGGCATCTTCATTTACCAGCCTGACAAAGCAAGCACGAACTTCTGCAGTCAACGTGCTGAGCTCTGCGATGCTGTGCTGACGAAAAATACTGCCAACCACAAATAGGCTGTTCTGTGACTCGTAGCGAATAATATCGGACAGCGCAATTACACCGACGGGCTGCTGCTGTTTAAGTACCGGTAGATGATGCACGTTATAGCGCAGCATCAGCATCATGGCTTCAAACACCGGTTGCTGCTGTTCTATGGTAATTAGCTCAGTTGACATGATTTCGCTGACCGGTGTGTCTGAATGAAGCCCGGGCGCGACAAGGCGTGAGCGTATGTCACGGTCAGTCATTATGCCCGCCAATGTGCCAGTCATTTCAGGCGCGGCATCATGCTGGATCAATAAACATGATACACCTTGCTCTGTCATGGTCTGAGCCGCTTGCCAGACACTGGCACTGGAATGCAGGCACACCGGCTGGCGTCGTACCAGCGTGCCTACCCGGGCGCTGAGTAAATCGGCTTCTGCCTGGCGGCTGGCCTTAGTTGATTTACGCCTTTCGGTATCACCGACTTCAACGTAATCGGCAAAGAATTCATTATTATCAAATAGCTGCTGAAATACGTGCTGAGGAATAAAGTAGATCAGCGTATCTTCCAATGCGCTGGCCGGAAAGCGCACCTTACCACCACGCAACAAGCCTTGTTCACCAAAAATACCGCCTTCGCCTAAACGATTGTATAAATCACCATTGCGACGGAATGTCTCCACTACGCCGCTGCGAATAAGGTGCAGTGCGCCAAGTGGCTCGTTAAACCGCAAAATTTCAGTGCCGGCGCGGAAATAGCCAATATCGATACTTTGCGCAACCGCTAACTGCTCAGGCTCCGGTAATTCCTGAAACGGCGAGTGCCGTTTGAGGAATTCCAGTATTTCAATTTGCTCAATTTCCATAATGTGAAATTATGCTGCCCTGGGTTCAGACAGCAGGCCTTTTACAACGGCAACACAGGCAGCCAGCAAAACCAGAGTAAAAGGTAAACCGGTTGACACGGCCATGGCCTGCAGCGCAACTAACCCCCCACCTAAGATCAACGCAATAGCAACCAGGCCTTCAAAAGTGCACCAAAACACCCGCTGTGGTGTTGGCGCATCCATTTTACCGCCGGCGGCGATGGTATCGATAACCAGAGAGCCGGAGTCAGACGAGGTAACAAAAAACACCACGACCAGAATAATGGCAATAAAAGATGAAATTTGTGCCAGTGGCAGCAAATCCAACATGTTGAATAGTTGCAGTGGCAGCGGTGCATTGGCCGCGGCTTCATAGCCTTGCTGCACCAGCTGACTGATGGCGGTACCGCCAAATACTGTCATCCACAATACGCAGGCCAGAGACGGGATTAGCAGCACAGAAATCAGGAACTCCCGCACTGTCCTGCCCCGGGATACCCTCGCAATAAACATGCCGACAAACGGCGACCAGCTAATCCACCAAGCCCAGTAAAACGCAGTCCAACCTTGTGAAAAATTAGCATCAGCCCGGCCAATAGGATTCGCCAGTGCAGGTAAATGTTGTATGTAGGCTGCGAGGTTGGCAATAAAGCCAGTGGCGATAGCCAGCGTTGGGCCAACGATAATCACAAATAACAACAATAGCGCTGCCAGCAACATATTGATTTCAGACAGACGCTTAACGCCAGCTTCCAAACCGGCAACAACAGACGCTAACGCAATCAGGGTAATGCCGATCACCAGCCATATTTGTGTGCTGGTACCCTCAGGTAGGTCAAACAGATAGTGTAGCCCGGCGCCAGCTTGCGATGCGCCCAGACCCAGTGAGGTGGCTAAGCCAAATAAGGTGGCGAATACAGCAAGAATATCAATAATATGACCGGGCCAGCCCCATACACGTTCGCCTAACAGTGGATAAAACACCGAGCGGATAGTCAGTGGTAACCCTTTGTTAAAGGAAAACAGTGCTAAACCCAGGGCCAGAATGGCATAAATGGCCCAGGGATGCAGCGCCCAGTGATAGATGGTGGCGGCCATGCCCAGTCGTTCCGCTGCGGCGGCATCGCCAGCCGCCCCAGCCAGTGGCGCCCAGTCGGTCCGTACGCCATTTTCAAAACTGGTACCGGCAAAAGCACTGCTGAAATGTGACAGCGGTTCTGATACACCATAAAACATCAGGCCGATACCCATACCGGCAGCAAAGAGCATGGAAAACCATCCCAGATAGCTAAAATCCGGTTTAGCTTCGGTGCCGCCAAGCCGGACCTTGCCAAGTGGTGACAGGATTAATCCCAGACATAGCAACACAAATATGTTGGCAGCAGAGATAAAAAACCAGTCAAGGTTACCAGTGAGCCAGCTGCGCATAGCACTGAAAACCGGTTCGGCCTGGTTTTGGAATATGATGGTAAAAACGACGAACAGTATGACTGTCAGGCCGGAAATTAGAAAAACCCGGTTATGAATATCCAGACCAAATGGGCCGACTTTAACGAGTATGTTGTCCTGACCAATTTGATAGTCAGTATCGATGGGATTGACCTTGCCGTCCGGAATCATCGGATCTTTTATCTTTGTCATAAAGCTTATCCTTGCGCTGTTATTAAGCGGGCGCTGTTATCAAAAATGACTGTTCACAATTAAGACTGCGCAGCTGAGCTGCGCGAAACTGTGCTTTAAAAGTAATAGCCAACATTGATATTAAAACGACGTTCTGTCTCGTTACTGTCTGCGGCCATGCTACCGCCAACAAAAGGCTGGTTACGGGCATGCACTAAATCAAAGTAGGTAAATAAACCCCCTGCGGCCAGTGAGAAACCGGTGACATTCATCATCGTATTGGCGCTGTTATCAGATTTGTCGTAAATCAGACTGAAATCGTTATAAAACTGCAGGCCGGTCACCGGGCCCCAGCTTACCGGTAAACTGTAAGCAATATTGGCGGTGGCGGAGCTGGCCTCAGCGGCGATAGAGTCATAGAACGCATAAGCGCCAACTGCAATGCGATCGGTATTGTCAATATTGTATTGATACTGGCTATATTGCAGTTGCAGGTTCCAGCGCTGATAAGTGCTGTTCAGATGTGCCGCCCAGGCACCATAGTCACCGGCGCGGCGCTGGCCATCATGCAGGCCGCCAGCAAGTGCTGAAACGCCAAGCTCGGTGCGCAGCTCGCCATGGGTTAGATGATAACCAAAGCGGCCACTAAAGGTGTTGTATTCGCCCAGCGGTTGCGCCGGATCGTCATAGATACCGTCGCCGGCCAGGCGGCTACCGACAATATCATACGAATATCGGTCTGCGCGGCTTTCCACATAGCCGTCAACTCCTCCTAACTCGTCGTTTTTAAAGAACCCGAGATCCAGTTGCCAGTTATCGGCAATCTGGCGTCTGAACACGATGCCTAAATCGTAATCATCTTCCAGCCCGAGATAATAATTACTGCTAAAGAAATAGTTATGCGAGTTGTATGGCCAGTTACCGAACGGTACCTGGGTTATACCAGCCTGCGCCTGCCAGTTATCATTGAGCTGGTAACCAACATAGGCTGATTTTATCGCTGTCATGTAGTCAAATACCCGGATCTCAGCATTCAGCAGTACATCACCGATACTACCGTTGAGATTTAAGCGGAAGATATCAAAATCAAAATCGCCACCACGGTTTTTGTTGCCATCATTATAAGAGGTGTGGCTGAAATTAGTCCTGATAGCCCCGCCAACACGAATACCGTCTGGCTCTGGTTGGGCTTGTTCTGTGTTGGCATCGGATAGGGCTATCTTATCGCTGCTGGCGTGTTGCTCAGATTGCAACACGCGGTTTTCCAGCTGCTGCAGCTGCTGTTTTAGCAGCTCAATTTGTTGTTTTAGTTGGGAAATGTCATCTGGATTTTGTTGCTGTGCCAATAGCGGAGTAGAACATAATATTGAGGCACTGAGCAGCATACTCATTCGGGTTAGCATGGGGCTCCTTTACCGAAGTCATGACCAAAGGTGACTACAGTGTAGCAAACATCCGATTACAGACCCAATCGGGCATTGCTCAGCGTTTTTTCAGTACCCATGCCCAGGTCATTGTCGCGTTTACCGGTTCAACCCCGGCGCTGTCGGTAATTGTCACCGCAACCGTTACTTCACCTTTATCTTCACTATGCATGGCGGCTATTTGCTCATCGCTGAGCGTGGCTATGGCGGTTAAGTCACCGCTGGAACGCTTGACATAATCAATCTGCATTTGCTTTAGCAGAGGTAGTTTATTATCAGGCAGGTGAATACCAACTAAAAACCCGGTGGCTGATTCGGCCAGCAAGCCCGTGGCGGCGGCGTGTACAGACCCTATATGGTTTTGAGCTTTTTTGCGGTTTTTCAGTCGCAGCACCGAGCGGTGGCCTTTTAGCTCTAACAATTCAACCCCGGCGGTGCCGGCAAACTTGATTACCCGGCCAAATACCGTGCTTAGTGCAAATGCCTGCAAGGTTCTGGGTAGTTGATAGCACTTATTGACGATACGCTGTAGTTTGTTTGGCTTGGATGAATGCATTGTGGTCAGACCTGTTGTGGCTTTGTAGCACTATGCCAATAGCCCAGCGCAATTGCAAGTTCGCCGTGGTCTGTGGCCGCTCTCCTTGACTGAGCCGGCAATGCCTTCGACACGATAAATACTTAGCGACAGCCCGACGCCGGCATTAATGCTTTCAACCGTTGACTGATTACAAAAGCGCGTCGTGTACCACAGATCCGTTGGGCTAAAAAATCCCGGACGACAGATACCTGTCACCGCGATCACAGATAATGGCCACAATTACAGCATTGTCCAGTTGCTCTGCCAGCTGAATAGCTGCATGTACTGCTCCACCAGAGCTGACGCCGGCAAAAATACCTTCTTCCCGTGCTAAGCGGCGCATAGCGGTAAGTGCATCATCCTGCGTAATGTCAATAATCTGATCAACGCGGCTTTTGTCAAAAAAACCAGGCAAATATGCCTCAGGCCAGCGACGGATCCCCGGGATACTGGCACCTTCAGCCGGCTGTAGGCCAATAATCTGTACGTTAGCGTTCTGTTGTTTTAAATAGCGTGATACGCCCATTATCGTGCCAGTAGTACCCATGCTGGATACAAAGTGTGTAACAGAACCGGCGGTTTGTTGCCAAATCTCTGGTCCGGTACTGGCATAGTGGGCCGCCGGGTTATCGGGGTTGTTAAATTGATCCAGTACAATGCCTTTACCCGCAGACTGCATTTGCAATGCAAGATCGCGTGCGCCTTCCATGCCTTGTTCTTTAGTCACCAGAATAAGCTCTGCACCATAGGCGCGCATCGCGCTTTTACGTTCTTCTGTGGCATTGTCCGGCATGATCAAGGTCATCGCATAGCCTTTAATCGCTGCGGCCATAGCCAGCGCAATACCGGTATTGCCACTGGTGGCTTCGATAATTCGATCACCGGGTTTAATGCTGCCACGCAATTCGGCCTGCACAATCATATTCAGTGCTGGCCGGTCTTTAACTGAGCCGGCCGGGTTATCACCTTCGAGTTTTAATAAAACCGTGCTGTTAGTATGTGCCGCCATTCGCTGCAGCTTAACTAGCCGGGTCTGGCCAATCTGGCTATCAATGCTGCTATATGTCATAAATCGCTCACCTCGTTAATGGTTTAAGCACTTATACGGCGTAAATTATCGCAAATTACGGCTGCCGCAATTCCGACATTGAGTGATTCGGCATCACCGAAAGCCGGGATGGTAATTCGGCGGCTGATCACCGGTTCCAAGTCTGTGCTAATACCGTTAGCCTCATTGCCCAGCACGATAAAACCGCCTTGCTGGCGAACGAGCAGCCGGTGCACCGATTCGCCGCCCAAATAGGCGCCATAAACCGGCAGTGTTGCTGAGGTTAGCAAGGGTAATAGCGGTTGATAATGCAACTGTACCCGCAAGAAGGAACCCTTGGCGGCTGCGATAACCTTTGGGTTGTAACAATCTGTGGTATCAGGCGAGCAAACGATGTGTTTAATGCCATACCAGTCGGCAACGCGAATAATGGTACCCAGGTTTCCCGGGTCGTTAATTTGATCCAGTACCAACACCCACTCAGCGTGTGGTGCAGTAAAGTTGCCATGCGCCGGCATTTTCACTACGGCCAGCGCTGCATCGTTACTACTAAAGGTTCCCACTTTTACCAGCTCATCGCTGCTGCAAGACTGCACCAGCTCCGCACGGTCTAGGGCATTTTTATGCTGTTGCAGAAACGATTCTGTGGCAAATACTGCAACAACCTGCCAGCTCGATGCCAGAACTTCGAGTACGGCTTTTTCGCCTTCGACAAAAAACAGCTGCTCGGCTTTACGATGCTTTTTTTGCTGCAACGCACGGACGAGCTTACTCCATTTCTGGCTGATCATTTAGCAAACACCTGCTTACCATTTACGTAAGTTTGTTCTACCTCTACCTGCCACAATTGCTCAGCCGGAATGTTGTATATGTCACGATCGACCAGGATAAAATCAGCCCAGCTACCCTGCGCTAATGTACCCATCATGGTTTCCTGAAACGCACCGTAAGCTGCATCGACGGTAAAGGAGCGCAGTGCTTCGGTTAAACTGAGCTTTTGTTCTGGCAACCAGCCACCAGCAGGCTGATTATCATGGCTTTGTCGGGTAACCGACGCATGAATACCGTGAAAGGCATTGGCCAGCTCGACCGGGAAGTCAGAACCGCCAACGATAATACTGCCCTGATCGATAAAACTGCGCCAGGCATAAGCGCCACGTAAGCGGGCTACGCCTAAACGATCACCGGCCATGTTTTTATCCGAGGTTGCATGTACTGCTTGCATTGCGGGCAATACATGCAGCTTGGCAAAGCGCGGAATATCCTTCGGCGATACAATTTGTGCGTGCTCAATGCGATGACGGCTAGAAGCGCGTTTATCCTCCGGTACTAACTGTTCAAAACGATCGAGCACCAAGCGATTAGCTAGATCACCTATCGCATGCACATTGGTCTGAAAGCCAGCATTAATGGTCAACTGCATAATCTGTGTCAATTGATCCGGCTGGGTTACCAGCAAACCTTTTTGAGCAGGTTGGTCACTGTAGGGTTCAATTAACGCCGCCCCACGGCTACCCAGGGCACCGTCTCCGTAAATCTTCACTGAACGGATATCCAGATAGTCGCTGGCGTCGTCAATAATACCTGCGTTCAGCCACTCTGGCAGTTGCGGATCACGCGCTGACAGCATCGGATACAGCCGCATGGGTAGCTTTTGTTCCGCTGCCAGTTGTTGATACAGCTTAAGCGTGTCGGTATCTACGCCGGCGTCGTGCACACTGGTAATACCCAGTGCCAGTAAGTGCTTGAATGCGGCATTTAATGCGCGTACCTTTGCCGCGTTATCCGGCGTTGGAATATGCTGTTCCACCAGCAGCATAGCGTTATCAATTAACACGCCTGTCGGGTTACCTTTATTGTCCCGTACTATTTCACCGCCAGGTGGGTCAATCGTGTCTTTGCTAATTCCGGCCAGTGCCAGAGCTTTGCTGTTAGCCCAGCCGGCATGAGCGTCTACCCGTTCCAGATAAACCGGCTTATCGTTAATGGCTTCATCCAGACTTGCTGCGGTGGGGAACTGCTTGCTGGGCCACAATACCTGGTTCCAGCCGCGGCCAACTATCCAGGGCGCGTCCTTGTTTGCGGCGGCAAAGGCCGCAACACGTGCTACCGCGTCTTGTTCGCTGCTGCTGCCGCGTAGCTCTGCTTGTGCCAGATTCTGGCCCAAGCCAAGCACATGGCCATGGCCGTCAATCAGACCGGGCAGCAGTGTTTTACCTTTGCCGTCCAGCACTTTGGCTTTTGGGAATTGTGTAGCCACAGCGGCATCGCCTCGGGCTAACACTTTGCCGCTGCTATCATCAAATACCAGCACACTGAATTGTTGTAATTGACGGTTGCTATCAAAACCATAGCCTTTGATATTCTCGACAACGACGGGGGCAGCGCTAAGGCTGGCAGCAAATAAGGCGGATACGAGGCTGGCTGAGCGAAACATAAGATATTGTCCCTGTTTGGTTTGCCGGCAACTATAGCAATAAATAAGCGCCAGAGGAATCTGGCGCTATGTTCAGCCAAAATGCAGATTACTCGGCGGGGCGTATTTGCGTAGCTCACTCAATACGCTCCAAAGTATCGGGGGGCTGACGTATCTAAATAGCTAGGAGGCGCTGGAGTTGCTGTCGCGATGCGTAATTAAGCGTGACTTTGCTAACTGACATTGCCGCCTTTGCAAAGGCGGGCAGGGTCGAGCAGTTGCTCCAGTTCAGCCCGGCTGTAGCTGGTGTGCTCCAATGCTACTTCCAGTACCGGTCGTTGTTGTTGATAAGCTTGTTTGGCTATCTGTGCCGCTTTGTCATAGCCTATCAGCGGGTTGAGTGCGGTAACCAAAATCGGATTTAATGCCAGCGCTTTACGGATATTGTCCTCTTGCACGGTAAAGCCACTTATCGCCTGTTCGGCTAACGCAGTGCAGCCATTGGCAAGCAGACTGACGCTTTGCAGCAGGTTATGGGCGATAAGCGGCAGCATCACATTCAATTCAAAATTACCCGACTGCCCGGCAATGGTAATACTGGCGTCGTGACCAATCACCTGAGCGCAAATCATTGCTACAGCTTCAGGGATCACCGGATTAACTTTGCCTGGCATAATGGACGACCCGGGCTGCAAGGCCGGCAAGGCAATCTCACCCAGGCCCGCCAGCGGGCCTGAGTTCATCCAGCGTAAATCATTGCTGATTTTCATCAGGCTGACCGCCAGCCGTTTTAACGCTCCGGAGGTTGCCACGGCTGTGTCTTGGGAGCCCAAAGCGCTGAAAAAGTTTACTGCCGGGCGAAACGGCAGCCCGGTGATTTGGCTCAAATGCTGGCAAAACGCAGCAGCGAAAGCCGGATCGGCATTGATGCCGCTACCCACAGCTGTGCCACCCTGAGCTAAAGCTTGCAACTGGTGTAGTTGCTGTTGCAACTGTTGTTCTGCAAGCTGCAGTTGTGCCTGCCAGCCACCCAGAACCTGGCCAAAACTGACGGGCATGGCATCCATTAAATGGGTACGGCCGGTCTTGACCAGATGGCCAATTTGTCCGGCTTTAGTATCAAGCTTGCGTTGCAACTGCTGTATCGCCGGCAACAATTGTTGGTGTAGGGCTAGTGCTGCACTAAGGTGAATAGCGGTAGGAATTGTATCATTACTGCTTTGACCCAGATTGACGTGATCGTTCGGACTGACAGTTTCACCTAATGCTCTGCTGGCGAGTGTCGCGAGCACTTCATTGACATTCATGTTGCTGCTGGTACCAGAGCCGGTTTGAAACATATCCAGTGGGTATTGCTGCATATCAATATCTGCCAGCTGGGACTCTGCGGCATCAATAATCGCCTGAGCGAAGCGATTGTCTAACAAGCCCAGCTGTTGATTTACGCCGGCGGCGGCTTTTTTTATCTGCAATAGTGCCTCGATAAAACGGCACGGTAGCGTAATGCCACTGAGTTGAAAATTCTGTGCTGCCCGCTGTGTTTGGGCTTGATACAACGCTGACTGCGGTACCTGAAGCGCGCCCATGCTGTCGTGTTCAGTGCGGCTTGCCATATGTAGTGCTCCTGCATTACATAAGATGATACTGATAGTTGTATCTTGTTTGTCGGGTTGTCGCCAGTTCATCGCGCAATTTACCGATGAAATGGTCATGCGGTAAAAGCCAGTCAGGCTGCGGCAAAAACT
>JBFKFH010000072.1:0-14001 GCA_041618685.1 Rheinheimera sp. | reverse complement strand
GATCAGACCTGTTTTCTGCGGTAAAGTTTTACACTAGCGACAATTTTGTCGAGACAACAGCAGGAGCTGTCATGGTTATTCAACCTAAAATTCGTGGTTTTATCTGTACTAACGCTCATCCTGTCGGCTGTGCCGAACATGTAAAAGAACAAATTGAATATGTACAATCCTTAGGCCCAGTTGCCAATGGACCGAAAAATGTATTGGTTATCGGTGCATCGACCGGTTATGGCTTAGCATCGCGTATCACCGCTGCGTTTGGCTCAGGTGCTAGTACGCTAGGTATTTTCTTTGAAAAAGAGCCGACGGAAAGTAAAACGGCCTCTGCCGGCTGGTATAACACCGCCGCCTTTGAGCAAGCAGCGAATTCAGCAGGTTTATGGAACAAACATATTAACGGCGACGCCTTTACCGATGAGTTAAAAGCTCAGGCGATTAATATTATTCGCAGTGAAATGGGCAAAATTGATTTAGTGGTGTACAGCTTAGCGGCGCCGCGACGCAAAGACCCGGTAACCGGCGAAGTGTTCAGCTCAGTGTTAAAGCCTATTGGTCAGTCTTATACTGCCAGAACACTTAATACCAGCAAGCGCGAAATTGAAGAAGTGTCGGTTGACCCCGCCAATGATGATGAAATATATCAGACAGTAAAAGTAATGGGTGGTGAAGATTGGGAGCGCTGGCTGGATCAGTTAAATGCGGCCGGTGTGTTGGCGGATAATTGCCAGACCGTCGCTTATACCTATATTGGTAAAGAGCTGACGTGGCCAATTTATGGTAAAGCGACGATAGGTAAAGCAAAAGAAGATTTAGATCGCGCGGCGGCAGCCATTACCAGCAAGCTGGCCGACAAGAAAGGTAAGGCGTATGTCGCTTCACTCAAAGCTCTGGTTACCCAGGCGAGCTCTGCGATCCCAATTATGCCGTTGTATATTTCGTTACTTTACCGGGTGATGAAAGAGGAAGGCAGCCATGAAGGTTGTATCGAACAAATTAACGGTCTGTTCCGGCAGGGGCTGTACAGTGCACAACCTATTATGGATGATGCCGGTCGGTTACGGATGGATGGCAAAGAGCTCAGTGCACATATTCAACAGGCAGTAAAAGATTTGTGGGGCCAGGTCACTACTGAAACCATTGATACGCTGACTGACTACAAAGGCTATCATAATGAATTTCTTCGGTTATTTGGCTTTGGCTATAGCCACGTTGATTATGATGCTGATGTGGCGCCACTCGTGCCGCTACAGAATATCGCAGAATAAAATCGCAAGGCCGCCATCAGGCGGCCTTAGTTTATGCACAAATGAACTAAAGTTGACTAAGATCTGTTGCAATTGAAAGTTAACGTCGTGGCAAAATAAGGTCAGACCAAGTGCCGTAATACGTAGTTAGTTTGCTGGAAAATTTGTGTAATGGCATAGATAGGCTGAGGTAATAATGCTAGAATCCGCGACTTTAATACGTGTATCTGGTTTAAAAATAAGCAGCGCGAAACGCTGATAAAAAACTCCGGATGCGCTGCGCACTGAGCAGCTGAAAAACTAGGCCCTGTTTCTTCCCAAAATAGTAGTGCAAGTACGTATGATAAAACTCAAAAAAGGCTTGGACATTCCCCTCGCGGGCAGTCCTAAACAAGAGATAAGTGCGGGCAATGCCATAAACACTGTCGCGATATTAGGCGAAGAGTTTATTGGTATGCGTCCGACTATGTCAGTTGAAGTTGGTGACAAAGTAAAGAAAGGCCAGGTACTTTTCGAAGATAAGAAAAATCCGGGTGTTAAATTTACTGCGCCGCTGGCCGGGACTATCAAAGAAATCAATCGTGGCGCAAAACGCGTACTGCAGTCTGTAGTTATCCAGGTGGACGGCTCAGAGTCAGAACAGTTTGCTAAGTATTCTGCAGACCAGTTAGCGGGTTTAAGCCGTGAACAGGTCGTGCAGAATCTGGTTGATTCCGGTTTATGGGTTGCGTTACGCACGCGTCCGTATAGTCAGACACCAGCCATTGACAGTGTACCACGTGCTATTTTTGTCAACGCCATGGATACGAATCCACTGGCAGCTGATCCGGCGGTTATTATCGCTGCTGACAGTGATGCCTTTACACAGGGCTTGACGCTGCTAACTACGCTGACCGAAGGCAAGCTTTACCTGAGCAAAAAGGCCGGCGCTGCAATACCAACAATTAGCAAAGCAGAAGTTGCTGAATTTGATGGTCCACATCCGGCCGGGCTGGTTGGTACTCATATCCACTTACTAGACCCTGTGGGCGCTAAAAAAGTGGTATGGCATATCGGCTACCAGGATGTTATTGCCATTGGTAAGTTGTTCACCACCGGTGAGTTGCACAGTGAGCGGGTAATCGCGTTGGCAGGCCCAGCAGTGAAATCACCGCGTTTGATAAAAACTGTCATGGGCGCCTCAACCAGTGAGCTGACAGCAGCTGAACTGATTGAGGGGCAAAACCGTATCATTTCTGGCTCAGTGTTATCAGGTGCAACCGCACATGGTGTGCACGGCTATCTTGGTCGTTACCATACCCAGGTGTCTGTACTGGCTGAAGGGTATGACAAAGAGTTTTTAGGCTGGATTGCGCCAGGCGCAACCAAGTTCTCGGTAACCCGGGCGTATTTGTCGCACCTGAACCCGAAACGGTTGTTTAATATGACCACGACGACGAACGGTTCGGCCCGCGCTATGGTACCTATCGGTAACTACGAGCGTGTGATGCCATTGGACATCCTGCCTACATTGTTATTGCGCGACATGATCTCGGGTGATACTGACAGTGCTCAGGCGATGGGCTGTCTGGAGCTGGACGAAGAAGACTTGGCACTGTGTACCTTTGTGTGTCCGGGCAAGTATGACTACGGCACCATTTTGCGTAACTGCCTGACGACCATTCAGAAGGAAGGCTAATCATGAGTTTGAAGCATTTTTTAGAGCGCATTGAGCCGTCTTTTGAAAAAGGCGGTAAGTATGAGAAGTGGTATGCGCTATATGAAGCCGTTGCTACTGTGCTTTATACCCCAGGTCTGGTAACTAAAAACGGCACTCACGTGCGTGATAGTATCGACTTGAAGCGTATTATGATCTTCGTTTGGCTGGCATTGTTCCCAGCTTTATTCTTCGGTATGTACAACATCGGTCACCAGGCTGTTGTGGCCTTACAGGCCGGTTTTGGCACACCAGATACCTGGCAGGTAGCCATTTACTCAGCATTAGGTGGGGAATTATCAGCGGCATCGGGCTGGGGCAGTAAAATGTTCTACGGTGCAGTATGGTTCCTGCCAATCTATGCCGTCACTTTTATTGTCGGCGGTTTCTGGGAAGTATTATTTGCGTCAGTGCGTAAGCACGAAGTCAATGAAGGCTTCTTCGTAAGCTCTATTTTGTTTGCATTGATTCTACCGGCAACCATTCCGCTGTGGCAGGTCGCACTGGGTATTACTTTTGGTATTGTTATTGCCAAAGAAGTATTTGGTGGCACCGGCCGTAACTTCCTTAACCCTGCTTTAGCGGGTCGGGCATTTTTATTCTTCGCCTACCCGGCGCAGATTTCAGGTGATGCGGTATGGACTGTAGCTGATGGTTATTCAGGTGCAACCTGGCTAAGTAAAGCAGCGTCAGGTGAGTTAGATTACAGCTGGGCAGCGAGTTCACAACAGTGGCTGGATGCGTTCTATGGTTTTATTCCAGGTTCAGTTGGCGAAACCTCTGTGTTAGCGCTGTTAATCGGCGGCTTAGCATTAATTTATTTCCGTATTGCATCGTGGCGCATCGTGGCGGGTGTGATGGTGGGCATGATCCTGTCAGCATATCTGTTTAATGCCATTGGCTCTGAGTCTAATCAGATGTTTGCCATGCCATGGCACTGGCACTTGGTGTTAGGTGGTTTTGCAATCGGTATGTTCTTTATGGCGACTGATCCGGTATCGGCATCCTTTACCGACAGCGGTAAATGGGCATACGGTATTCTGATTGGCTTTATGGTGGTCATGATCCGTGTCGCTAACCCGGCATACCCGGAAGGTATGATGTTAGCAATACTGTTCGCAAACCTGTTTGCGCCATTATTCGATTTCTTCGTGGCTCAGGCCAATATCAAGCGGAGGCTGGCACGTAATGTCTAGTAATAACGATAGCATCAGCAAAACGCTGATCGTAGTCATCTCTTTATGTTTAGTGTGCGCCGTTATTGTCTCAACAGCGGCAGTGCAACTGCGTCCACAACAAACAGCGAACAAACTGCTGGACTCGCAGAAAAACGTGCTTGCAGTAACGGGTTTACTAACCGGCAGCAATATTGCTGAACTGTATAACAAGCATATTGAAGAGCGGTTTGTTGATTTGGAAAGTGGTCAATTGGTTGATAAACCAAAAGATTATGACTACCGCAAGGCAATGAAAGACCCAGCGCGCAGCACCAGGTTGGCGGGTGACGAAGATGTTGCCTCGATTAAAAGCCGTGCTAATGTCGCTCCGGTTTATTTTGCTTACGACAAAGGTGTGGAGTCGGGTGAATTGTCTGCCATAGTGTTGCCAATTCATGGCTATGGCTTATGGTCGACGATGCATGCTTTTCTGGCGTTGGGTGCTGATGGCACCACAATCAAAGGGTTGAATTACTACGAGCAGGGCGAAACCGCCGGCTTGGGTGGCGAAGTGCAAAACCCGAAGTGGGCTGCGCAATTTGTGGGTAAGAAACTACTTGATCAGTCAGGTCAGCCAGCAATTAAGGTGGTTAAACCAGGTAATGCCAGTGCCGATTCTGCGTTTGAAGTAGACGGCCTTTCAGGCGCGACGTTAACCAGCAATGGTGTACAGCATACTTTCGATTTCTGGGCGGGAGCTAAGGGCTTTGCCCCATTCCTGGCCAAAGTTCGCGATGGAGCATTAAACAATGGCTAATGCAAAAGAGATTAAAACGGTTCTGTTTGGGCCGGTATTTGCCAACAACCCTATTGCACTGCAGGTATTGGGTATTTGTTCGGCACTAGCGGTAACCACTAAAATGGATAAAGCTTTGGTAATGTGTATTGCACTTACCTTAGTTACCGCGTTTTCTAACTTCTTTATCTCATTAATCCGCAATCACATTCCATCCAGTGTGCGTATTATTGTGCAGATGACTATCATTGCCTCGCTGGTAATCGTGGTCGATCAGCTGTTAAAAGCTTTTGCATATGATGTCGCCAAGGAACTGTCGGTATTCGTTGGTCTGATTATTACCAACTGTATCGTTATGGGACGGGCGGAAGCATTTGCCATGAAAAGTGCGCCAGGTATCAGCTTCCTTGATGGTATTGGTAACGGTTTAGGTTATAGCGTGGTCCTGATGACGGTGGCTTTCATTCGCGAACTGGGTGGTTCAGGTACAGTATTCGGCGTTGAAATTCTACCGCTGGTGAAAGATGGCGGCTGGTATCAGCCAATGGGTTTATTACTAATGCCGCCAAGCGCGTTCATTATTATTGCCTGTTTTATCTGGGTACTGCGCACCTTCCGTACCGAACAGGTTGAGAAGGCCTAAGGAGCTATAGATGGAACATTATATTAGTTTATTCGTACGGGCCGTTTTCATTGAAAACCTGGCACTGGCATTCTTCCTTGGGATGTGTACTTTTATTGCCGTATCGAAAAAAATCACCACAGCTTTTGGCTTGGGTGTAGCGGTAACGGTAGTGTTGGGTATTTCTGTACCGGTTAATAACCTGGTGTATCAGAATTTGCTGGCGCCGGGAGCGTTAGATTGGGCTGGTTTCCCTGAAGCCGATCTAAGCTTTTTAGGCTTTTTAACTTACATCGGTGTTATTGCTGCGCTGGTGCAAATTCTGGAAATGATTCTGGATAAATTTTTCCCGGCTTTGTACAACGCTTTGGGTATTTTCCTGCCATTAATTACCGTTAACTGTGCCATCTTTGGTGCGGTAGCCTTTATGGTTGAACGCGACTATAACTTCGGTGAAAGTGTCGTGTTTGGCTTGGGCAGTGGTATTGGCTGGATGCTGGCAATTACATTGTTGGCAGGTATTCGTGAGAAGTTAAAATATGCAGATATTCCACACGGTTTACGTGGTCTGGGTATTACCTTCTTAATGGTAGGCTTAATGGGGTTAGGCTTTATGTCTTTCTCTGGTGTTTCACTGTAAGGGGTAAAGGCACAAAAGATGGAAAATTTAGACATATTTCTTGGCGTTGGCATGTTTACCCTGGTGGTTTTGGCGTTAGTGCTTATTATTCTGGCGGCGAAATCCAAGCTGGTAGCATCAGGCGACATTACTATCAGTATCAATGGTGATCCTGACAAAGCGATTAAAACTAAGGCCGGCGGTAAGCTGCTGGGTGCATTGGCCGATAAAGGTATTTTCTTATCTTCAGCCTGTGGTGGTGGTGGTTCTTGTGGCCAGTGCCGGGTGCATGTTAAGTCTGGTGGCGGCGAAATTCTGCCAACTGAACTTGGCCATATCACTAAAGGTGAGGCACGTGAAGGCTGTCGTTTATCTTGCCAGGTGAGCGTGAAGACTGACATGGAAATTGAAGTTGAAGAAGAAATCTTCGGCATCAAGAAGTGGGATTGTGAGGTTATCTCTAACGATAATAAAGCGACTTTTATTAAAGAGCTTAAATTACAGATCCCTGACGGTGAGTCAGTGCCGTTCCGTGCAGGTGGTTACATTCAGATTGAAGCCCCGGCGCACCATGTTAAATATAAAGATTTTGATATCCCAGAGCAGTTCCGTGGGGATTGGGAACGGTTTAATTTCTTCAGTTTAGAGTCAAAAGTAGACGAGGAGACGATCCGCGCTTACTCAATGGCGAACTACCCTGAAGAAGAAGGCATTATTATGCTGAATGTGCGTATTGCCACGCCGCCACCAAATAACCTGACACTGCCTTGCGGTAAAATGTCATCCTTTATCTGGAGCCTGAAGGCTGGTGACAAGGTAACAATTTCAGGTCCGTTTGGTGAGTTTTTTGCCAAAGAAACTGAAGCTGAAATGGTGTTTATCGGCGGTGGTGCAGGTATGGCACCGATGCGGTCACACATTTTCGATCAGCTGCGTCGGTTAAACTCAAAGCGTAAAATTACGTTTTGGTATGGTGCCCGTTCTAAGCGCGAAATGTTCTATGTTGAAGATTTCGACATGTTGGCAGCAGAAAATGACAACTTTGAATGGCACGTCGCGCTATCAGACCCGCAGCCAGAGGATAACTGGTCAGGCTACACCGGGTTTATTCATAACGTCATTTATGAAAACTACCTGAAAAATCATAAAGCACCGGAAGACTGCGAGTTCTATATGTGTGGTCCACCGATGATGAACAAGGCCGTGATCAATATGTTAAAAGATCTTGGCGTAGAAGATGAAAACATTCTGTTAGACGACTTTGGCGGCTAACAGTCAGGTAAACACAGGGGCGCTGTAACAGGCTGCCCCTGTTGCTATCAGGAACTCTTATGTACGGTGTTTCATTGCTGAAAAACTGGCTGGCTCTTTTAGGGCTGGCCTTTTTAGTTTCATGCAGCCCAGCCCAAACCACACCTGAACAAATTCAGTTAAATGGTAATACCATGGGCACTTACTATGTGGTGAAGTTTTATAGTGACACGGCAATTGACGCGGCCGAGTTGCAGCAAAAAATTGATACTGAACTGGAGTTGGTTAACGATTTAATGTCAACCTACCGACCTGAATCTGAACTGATGCGCTTTAACCGTCACAATGATAGCTCTGCATTCAAACTTTCTGAACAGACACGTAAAGTCGTTGCTGAGGCGCTGCGTATTGGTGAGGAAACCAACGGGGTGTTGGATGTGACAGTCGGGCCTTTGGTTGAGCTTTGGGGCTTTGGCGCGCGAGGTAGAATTGAACATGCACCTGATCCTGTTGTCATTGATAAGACAAAGGCTTTGGTAGGTATAGATAAACTGTTGCTTACGGAACAGGGGCTGGTAAAAACAGAACCCAATCTCGCGGTCGATTTATCGCCGATAGCCAAAGGCTATGGTGTTGATCAGGTTGCGATGATTCTGGAGCAACATGGTATTGTCAGTTATCTGGTAGAAATCGGTGGGGAAATGCGGCTTAAGGGCGACAAGCCTGGTCAGCAACGTTGGAAGATTGCGGTGGAAAAACCGGTGTCTGAAGAACGGGCCGTGCAGCGCATTATTGTACCGGGTGATATGGGGGTGGCGACATCAGGTGATTACCGCAACTACTTTGAAGAGCATGGGGTGCGGTATTCTCATTTACTAGACCCCCGTTCCGGCAGGCCGATTAGCAACCGCACTGTATCAGTCACCGTGTTACACCCATCCTGCATGACAGCAGATGGTTACGCTACCGCGTTGAATGTAATGACTGCTGAGGAAGCCATATCGTTTGCCGACCAGCACGGCATTGCCGCCTTGTTAGTCGTCAAGACTGACGAAGGCTTTACAGAGCTCAGCTCTGCGGCTTTTAAACCCTATATAGCAACGCAATGAGGTTACTATGACCATTTTTCTGTTCACTTTTGGCTTATTTTTGATTGTGGTTGTTGCCATGGCCATCGGCTTTCTTGTCCAACGAAAAACGATAGCCGGAAGTTGTGGTGGTTTGGGTGAGATCGGTATCGAAAAAGCCTGTGATTGTGATAAGCCGTGTGAAAAAAGGCAACAACGGCTGGATAAAGAAAAGTTTTGGCAGCAGAACAAAATCATCTGAATCCAAATAGATATATCGCTGATTAAAGCTGGCATTTGCCGGCTTTTTATTTTGAAAGGAACCTGACGGTGCTAGATACATTGTTTGTAATAACGGCTCGGGGCAGCAGCTTGCGGCGAGAGCTAATGGCAGGTTTAACCACTTTTATGGCGATGTCGTATGTATTATTTGTCAACCCAGCGATGTTAGCACAAACCGGTATGGATCAAGGCGCAGTCTTCGTAGCGACTTGCCTGGCAGCGGCTTTGGGTTGTTTTTTGATGGGCGTACTCGCTAATCTGCCAGTGGCGCTGGCACCCGGTATGGGGCTGAATGCGTTTTTTACCTACGTTATCGTGTTAGAACAAGGGCATAGTTGGCAAACTGCGCTGGCTTGCGTATTTTTTTCCGGTTGTTTGTTCTTACTTCTGAGCATATTCAAAATACGAGAATGGATAATTAACAGTATACCGTTGCCACTGAAAATGGGTATCGCCGCGGGTATTGGTATGTTTTTAGCGCTCATTGCACTGAAGACGGCAAATATTATTGTTGCAAGCCCGGCAACTTTAGTGACTTTAGGCGACCTGCACAGCCCGCAAGTGTTGTTGGCACTGCTCGGCTTTTTTATCATTTTTGCCTTGAGTCATCGCGGCTGGCATGCTGCAGTACTAATCAGTATTCTGGTCATTACATTGAGTGCCTGGTGGCTTGGCGACAGCATTTTTACTGCGGTGGTTGCACTACCGCCATCGGTACTGCCCACCTTTATGCAACTTGATTTCGCCGCCGCATTGTCACTGAGCATGTTGCCGGTAATTCTCAGTCTTTTGTTTTTAGATCTATTCGACACATCAGGCACCTTGGTTGCGGTGACACATAAGGCCGGATTAATGCGTGCAGACGGTGCGGTGCCCAATTTAAGCAAGGCACTAATTGCGGACAGTACGGCCAGTATCGCTGGGGCGGTGCTCGGTACATCAACGACTACCAGTTATGTGGAAAGTACCAGCGGTGTTGCTGCCGGCGGCCGTACAGGCCTGACGGCAGTGACAGTGGGTATACTGTTTTTGGCGGCTATGTGGTTTTCACCAATAGCCGCAATGGTGCCGTCTTATGCGACGGCGGGAGCGTTGTTGTATGTTGCCACGCTGATGTTGAGCAGCCTTAGGCATGTAGAGTGGGACGATGTGACGCAAGCCGTGCCGGTTAGTATTGTACTTATCATGATGCCGCTGACGTTTTCAATTTCAGACGGTATAGGTATGGGTTTTATTAGTTATGCGTTGTTATGTTTGTTAACGGGTAAACTACAGCAGACTACGATAAGCGTCTGGTTATTAGCGCTGGTATTTCTGGCGAAATTTGTCTGGGGCTAGTTTATCACCGCGTGTAACACTGCACAGCACAAAGCGGAACACATATCCAAGTGCGCTTATGCTATTGCTTAATAGCGGATTTTTACCTGTACAAACTAGTACTTGTCGCAATGTACCGTGCTCGGTATGCTGTGATACAAGATCCAAGGGTGCGAAACATTCCGCAATTATGCCAGGACCAGAATGAAACTACGCGAAACGCTGGTTGCTTATATATTGCCTTTACTGGTGTTACCGGTACTGGCATTTGGCTATCTGGCGTACCAGTTCAGTCAACAGTATTTGCAGCAACAGGCTTATTTCCTGGCGGAAAGGGCGTTAACGCAGCAACAGTTACAGTTGAGTCAGTTTTTTCAATATCAACAAACCCGTCTGACAATGCTGGC
This sequence comes from Rheinheimera sp., assembly GCA_041618685.1. Classification (GTDB taxonomy): domain Bacteria; phylum Pseudomonadota; class Gammaproteobacteria; order Enterobacterales; family Alteromonadaceae; genus Alishewanella. The sequence continues at coordinate 3,543 of JBFKFH010000072.1, read as the reverse complement.
CGAGAACCCTTTGTTGTTGCAGCACATTCAACAGCCGGCTGCGGGCACTATAGAAGAGGTACAGCAGCAGTTTAATCAGTTTGCCAATGCTGACAGTGGTATTTTGTCGGTAAAACTGATTAATCTGAACGGAGAGTACGAAACCCAACTACCACAACGTGCGGAGTACTCGTCGGTACCCAACCGATTTCGCAACGAGTATTTCTCATCGCTGCAGGCACAGGTTGAGAAATCCGGCTATTTTCTTGCGGAGGATAGTGACACTAAAAGTCTGCAATTGTTCTTCGCGCATAAGCTATATGTCAGTTCGGCAACTGAAGCTCGCCGCTTGTGGGGCTATCTGGTAGTCGTCGTCAGTGCTGATTTGCTCGATGAAATAGTCAGCTATCACCATACACCAAACAGTATCACCTTATTGATCAGCAAAGCGGCGAGCATTACCTATGCCGACAATCCGGCATTGATTGGCAGTGCTTTTGCACCGACCAACTTCAGGGCCATCCAAAGCAGCATTGATGCACAACATTTTTCAAAAGTGTTATTGCTTGGCCAAAATCGCCTGCTGTTGGGCAGAAGTCTGCCAGGTGCCTATCAGTTGGTGTATGGTTTGGATGAATACGAGATGACGCGTCAGCAATGGATGTTGTCACTGGTACTGATTTTACTGATCATTCTGGTGTGCCTGCTCCTACCGTTATTAATGTACTGGTTGTTGATCCGCAATGTTTTTGAACCGATCAAACAGCTGACAGCGGCCAAAACAGCAGTAGGCCGGGGGGATTTATCCACGTTGCTGGAGGTTAAAAAGCAAGATGAGTTGGGCGATATGTTCGCTGCTTTTAATGTCATGGTGCGGCAGCTTCGAGTATATCGTGAACGGGAAAGGGCTTATAAACAGCAACTGGAAGATAAGGTGCTACGACGCACACAAGATTTAGCCCGAGCAAACGATGATCTTGCGGCCGCAAACCAGGAGTTGATCCTTGCCAGGGAAGCGGCAGAACAAGCAAACCGGTTGAAGAGTGTTTTTCTGGCCAATATGAGTCATGAAATCCGCACGCCACTGACTGCCATTATCGGCTTTTCTGAGCAGGCACAAAACGAGCGCGACAATGACAGGCTGCAAGATTACTTACTACGGGTCCTAAAAAGCGGCGATCATTTGCTGAACCTGATCAATGATATTTTGGACTTATCCAAAATAGAGGCGGAAAAACTGGAGCTGAATTATGAAGCATTTGACTGTCTGGCGCTTATCGAGGACGTATACCAATTAACCCGCAGCCAGGCCGAGGCGAAAGGTTTGCAATGTTTGCTGCAGTTACATTTTCCGCTGCCACGTGAACTTTACAATGATGCCTTACGTTTTCGTCAGGTGCTGCTGAATTTAACCAGCAACTCCGTGAAATTTACGCAAAAAGGCAAAGTTGTAATTAGTGTCGCATTTAACGTGGTAAGTCAGCAGTTATCGATTAAGGTTAAAGACAGTGGTATCGGCATGACGCCTGACGAGTTAAATCGGATTTTTCAACCCTTTGTGCAGGCGGATGCAACGGTAACCCGACATTTTGGTGGTACTGGGCTCGGCTTATGTATCTCGAAGAAGTTGATGTTGCAAATGAATGGTGATATTCAGGTAGAGAGCGTTAAAGGCATTGGCAGCTGCTTTGAGTTACAGTTTGATTGTGCGGCACAGCAACCGGAACTGGTAGATGAGTACAGTAAAATTGTATCCGAAGCCAATGCGGCTACAGAGGCTGAGACTGGGCAAAAATTGCATATACTGGTTGCCGAAGACAACCCGGACAACCAGCTTTTATTGCAACTGATGCTGGAGAAAGCTAATGCAAGCTGCACGGTGGTAGATAATGGCCATAAAGCGGTTGAACGTGCGCTGGCAGAAGAGTTTGACCTGATTTTTATGGACATGCAGATGCCGCTGATGGGCGGAGAAGAAGCCACCCGATTAATTCGCCATGCAGGTATTGAGACGCCGGTAATTGCCGTGACAGCGAATGTTATGTCTGAAGACTTGGATCGCTACAAGCGTTCGGGTTGTCAGGGTCTACTACCTAAACCAATCATTCAAACCGACTTAATTGCGGTACTGACAAAATATGGTAGGGCTGCGATGTCAAATTCCGATGAGCTGACTCAGCAGTTAGCAAAAGATCCGCAAATGCTTGCCCTTAAGCAGCAATTTACCTTACAACTACCGACATTACTGCAAGAGTTGCAGCATTATTTTATTGCGAATCAGTGGCGTGAGCTCGCCTATGCTGCGCACAGTCTAAAAGGCAGTGCGGGGAGTATGGGATACCCAACGTTAACCACGCTAGCCGGCGAGCTGGAGCGTAGCGCCAATAACAAATTGCCGGACGTTTGCAGGCAGCTGCTGCAGGAAATGCAGCGGTTTGTTAGTAGCACGTCAACCTGAGAATACCTGGTCCACTAGCCACAAGGGAATATTATGTCATCAGCACAGCAACGTTTAGCTCAGATCCTGCAGCATAAAATCCAACATGATCAGTTGATACTGCCTACGTTGCCGGATGTGGCGCTGAAAGTAAGGCAACGCTCGGCAGAGCCGGACATTAGTCTACTTGATATGGCTGACGTAATAGCCCAGGATCCAGCTTTGGCTGCCAGAATGATCAGAGTTGCAAACAGTGCGTTTATGGGCCGCTCAATCAAGGTTAATACCTTAAATCAGGCTGTCACCCGTATCGGGCTCAGTCAAATCCGTAATATCGCTATTGCGATGGCATTGGAGCAGGTATTTGTCTCAAAACACAAGCAGGTACAGCAACAACTTGATGCGTTATGGCAAAACAGCCTTGAAATAGCCAGTATCTCAGCGGCCTGTCTTAGTTATTATAACCATCGGGTGGGGCGTAGTGGCTTGAATAAAGACGTGCTGACACTGATGGCATTGGTGCACAATATCGGCGCCTTGCCAATTTTAACCGAGGCCGAAAGGCAGCAAGAGCTGCTAGGCGACCCACGTTTTCTGATGCATCTGGCGACCAGTATGTCAGCACAAATTACCGAACGAATTATGTATGCCTGGGGTTTTGACGAAAGCTTTCACAAGATGGCGCTGGGCTGGCAGAAATTACAACCTGAAAGCCCAGGCCCGGATTACACCGATTTTATTCGCCTGGCTATCATCGCTCGTGACGGATATAGCGACAAAGCGCTACAAGCACGGCTCTTACAATACTATATTACGGTGCAGCTGGCGCCCGAACCAAACTTTATGCAACATCCTGATATTAAAACAGTATATCAGGATGTTAGGACGATTTTTAACTAACAAACACACCGTGTTTAGTCTGATGTAGCCTGTTGTTGGCTGATGCTAAGTAGCGCCTGATTGAGAGCTGACGCCATTAACAACAGATCAGCTTCTAATCTGGTGCTTAAATCTTCCCAGCCGAGCTCATCATTTTGTCCGGTAATTAACTCATGAAACTTAATGCGTTTCACTGCACCGTCGTCGGTAACAGCAAAAGATAAACCTTCATTTTGTTCAAGACCGAT
>JBFKFH010000071.1:0-14161 GCA_041618685.1 Rheinheimera sp. | reverse complement strand
TCGATGTGTCGCGGCAGCACTTTTTCAAACAGCCGTACCGGCCATTTCTCCAGCGCTTCGGGCAATAGCGTATGGTTGGTGTAGGCAAATACCTGCTGGCAGATATTCCACGCCTGATCCCACTGCATTTCAGCGCGGTCAACCAAAATACGCATAAGTTCGGGTATCGACACTGCCGGATGGGTGTCGTTTAACTGAATAACAACCTGTTTGGCGAACTCACTCCAGTCATCACCGTGAGCACGTTTATAGCGGCGAATAATGTCTTTTAAAGAACAAGATACAAAGAAATACTGCTGAATTAACCGCAGCTCTTTACCGGCGTCAGTTTCGTCATTCGGGTACAGTACTTTAGAAATGGTTTCGGCTTCGATATTCTCGCGCGCTGCATCAATATAACCACCCGAGTTAAATACATCCCAGTTAAAGAAATCACTGGCGCGACTTTCCCATAACCGCAATACATTGACGGAGCTACCGTTATAGCCCACTACCGGAATATCCCACGGCACGCCTTTAATGATACGACCAGGGTGCCAGACTTTTTTCATTTTACCCTGCAAGTCATATACGGTTTCGACATAGCCGTAGACCGAAATTTCCTGCACTGATTCGGGCCGGCAAATTTCCCATGGGTTACCGTATTCGCGCCAGCTATCGGGCCGCTCTATCTGACGGCCATCCTGGAAACTTTGCTGAAATAAACCGTGTTCATAATGAATGCCGTAGCCAATAGCCGGATAATTCAGCGTCGCCAGAGAGTCTATAAAACAAGCGGCCAACCGGCCGAGGCCACCGTTACCCAACGCCATGTCCTCTTCCTGATCTTCCAAATCAGCAATATTCAGCCCCAGCTCTGCCAGCGCTTGTTTTGCCGGCTCATACAGGCCCAGGTTATGTAAGTTATTACTAAACAAACGCCCCATCAGATATTCGAGGCTAAAATAATGCAATGCGCGGGTATTTTTCTCGTAATGGGTACGCTGGGTGTTGCGCAGCCCGTCATACACCTGCTCATTTACTGCGGCGCAGGTAGCACGCCACCAGGCCTGCGGGCTGGCTTTATTTACGTCTGTGCCCAGGGTTGCGTGCAGATGCCGGACAATATTCGCTTTGAGCTGTTCAGTGTTAATTTGCGTAGTGCCAGTATCGGCCAACGAGGTATGTTTTTTCATTACAAATCCCAAGAGGTTAATGCCTGCTTTTGCGCCCAAATGGCGGCAATTGTAGAATTATTACAAAAAAATACCTTATGTCCTGCCTTATAGCAAAATAAACCACACCTACTGAAACTTAATTACAGTTTAATGTTTATAGATTTCAGTACGTTATATTTTACTGAATACGTATTCAACGAATGCCTTAGCGTCGTGCTCTAACTGTAGCAGATGCGCCTGGTCAACAAAGCTTTCCAGATAAATCTTGTAGGCGTTCTCAGTGCCTGACGGCCGTGCGGCAAACCAACCATTACGCGTTACCACTTTAACCCCACCGATGTCGGCGTTATTACCAGGTGCTTTAGTCAACACCGCTAAAATGTCATCGCCAGCCAGCTGGGTCTGTTTTACGCTGGCAATATCAAGCTGTTTTAGCGCAGCTTTTTGCGCCATCGTGGCAGGTGCATCCAACCGGCGGTACAATGGCGAGCCTAACTCCTTGGTTAAAGCCTGGTACTGTTGATACGGATCGACGCCGGTTTTGGCCAGCATCTCTGCGGCCAGTAAGCCTAGTATGAAGCCATCCTTATCGGTAGACCAGGCTGTGCCGTTAAAGCGTAAAAAACTGGCGCCGGCGCTTTCTTCACCGCCAAAGGCAACCTTCCCCTTGTGCAAACCGTCAACAAACCATTTAAACCCAACCGGCACTTCTAACAGCTTGCGGCCGCGCGCAGCCACTACCCGGTCTATTAGGGCGCTCGACACCAGGGTTTTACCAAACATCAGCTCTGTATCCCAGTCTGGCCGGTTAGCAAGCAAATAGTTAATGGCTACCGCCAGGTAGTGGTTTGGATTCATCAAGCCGCCGCTGCGGGTAACAATACCATGCCGGTCAAAATCGGGATCATTACCGATAGCGATAACAAACTGATCTTTTAGCTGAATAAGGTTGGCCATGGAGTAGGCCGACGAGCAGTCCATACGGATTTGGCCGTCTTTATCCAGCGGCATAAAGGCAAATGCGGGGTCAATTTTCTCGTTCACAACGGTGATATTCAAACCGTAGCGCTCAGCGATACGTGGCCAATAGGCCAGCCCGGAACCGCCCATCGGGTCTACACCGATACGAATGCCCGCTTTAGCAATAGCTGCCATATCGATAACGTTTTCTAAATCATCGACATAATGCTGAATGTAATCGATATGCTGACAATAACCTGACTGCAATGCCAGCGCGTAAGGCATCATTTTTACGCCTTCGAGCTCTTTGGCCAATAACTGATTCGCACGCTGTTCAATCCAATTAGTGACGTCAGTATCTGCCGGGCCACCATGCGGCGGATTATATTTAATACCACCATCCTGCGGCGGATTATGTGATGGCGTAATCACGATGCCGTCTGCCAGCTGGCTGTCAGCCCCCTGATTCTGCGTTAAAATGGCATGCGAAATTACCGGTGTTGGCGTATAGCCAAGATCTTTTTGAATACAGACCTGAATTTTATTAGCAATTAACACTTCTAACGCTGTCGCAAATGCCGCTTCTGACAGTGCGTGTGTATCTTTACCCAAAAATAATGGCCCTGTTATGCCTTGCTGCTTGCGATAATCGGCTACCGCCTGGCAAATTGCTAACACATGTGGCTCGTTGAACGAGCAACTAAGCGCACTGCCACGATGGCCAGACGTACCGAAGCTGACTTTGTGCTCCGGGTGCAGGTGAACATCAGGCTCCAGCACATAATATGCCGTCATCAAACGGCTGATGTTGGGAACTAACGACGTTGGCACCGGTTGACCGGCCAGCGGGTGTAAAGACATAAAAATTCCTTGTTATAACAAATCGCGTATACGTTCTGCGTCCTGTTCACTATAGCCGAGTTTAATTGCCGTCTCGGTAAGCATCATTTTTTTACGGGTGGTATTAGAGTTGGTAATGACCCAGAACTCGGTATTAGGGATAGGTTTTGGATTGGTGCTACTGCCAGCTTCCGATAATTCCTCGGCACTGCGGCCGAAATATAACCGGTTACGACCTTTGATATCCAGTACCTTACTAAACTGTTTTTTGTGCGCCCGCGCTAAAGCAGACAAAATAAACAGAAAACGCCCTACTACACTAGATTCAGCCTGCAGATCCTGCTTGTTTATTAAATCAAAAATATTACTGTTAATAACTGCAGGTGCAGCGCTGGTTACTACCTCTGCCACTGCCGGTACGGGCGCAGCAACATCTCCTAATAACAAGCGCCGCAGTATTTCTGACGCACTTTCACCAATTTTTTGCGTCTGTCCAGCAATGTACTGATACAGCTCATCATCTATTTCGATGGTTTTCATATATTTATTCCGCGCGCTTAAAGTGGCCTCATTATATAAAGCCTTATCGACTGACGCCAGCGACATGATTTGTTAAACTGGCCGCCCGGCATTTTGGATGACATGTTTATGCTTTTACATACCCACAGCAGTGGCCAACCACATTCTGACAAACCCCCGGTGGTATTGATCCATGGCCTGTTTGGCAGCTATGAAAATCTGGGCGTGATTGCGCGTAGCCTCAGCGAGCAGTATCAGGTTATTAATGTTGATGTGCGCAACCATGGGCGCTCAGATCACAGTGACCAAATGAATTACGCGCTGATGGCAGCAGATTTAGCGCAAACGCTTGATGCACTAACAGTGCCCCGGGCGGCACTGCTTGGCCATTCGATGGGGGGGAAGCTGGCCATGGAATTTGCATTAACCTACCCTGAGCGCGCGACAAAACTGATATTGGCTGATATAGCGCCGGTTAGTTATCCGCCCCGCCACGACACTATTATTGCCGCATTAAAGGCCGTTGACCTGCCGGCGTTAACCAGCCGGACTGATGCCGATAAACAACTGGCAACTAATATTAAAGAGGCCGGCGTCCGGCAATTTTTATTAAAAAGCCTGGATAAAGACGGCGAGCAATTTGCCTGGCGTTTTAATCTTAAAGCGTTGGCGCAAAATTATGCTGAGCTTATCGCAGCACCGCTGGCAGACGGGCAATATAACGGCCCCGTATTGTTCATCAAAGGTGGCGATTCAGACTACATTCTGCCCGAACACAAGCCGCGCATCATGCAATTATTCCCCAACGCACAAGCGAAAATTATTCAGGGTACCGGCCATTGGTTACATGCGGAGAAGCCAGCTGCTTTTACCAGGCTGGTGCAAGAGTTTTTATTGAGTTAACACACTAAATTTTTTGCCAACTTATGCTATAGTGCGCGCACTTTTTTGCAGGTCAGGTAAAACACGATGTCGCTGGAGCAGTTTGAAGCCGTAGAATTGTGGCTTGGGCTGGGTATTCTGTACCTGTTTATCATAATGGCAATACGTGATGTACTGAAGAAAAGTAACGCCCCTAAACTGGGCCGGTTTTTTGTCTGGCTGGTGCTGTTTCTATCACCCGCCGTGTTTATTATCAAAAGCATAGTGCCCTATTTTTTTTGAATAATAAGGTTAGGATTAATGGCGAAGATTGCCACTGATCGCACCACAATTGATTTGTTTGCGCAGGATAAGCGCCCGGGACGGCCGAAAACGAATCCGTTACCACGCGAAGAACAGCTTAAACTGAACAAACGTAATCAAGTTAAACGTGATCGCAGTAAAGGCTTAAAACGCATTGAGTTTAAAGTGTCAGACCAGCTGTACGCAGCATTGAGTCAACAGGCCGAGAAAGCCGAAATGACACGCAGTGCGTATTTAGAACAATTATTGACACAAGTTTTAACCAGGTAAAGAAGGTTAGATTAATGGCAACTGTAGGCATTTTTTTCGGTAGCGATACCGGCAACACTGAACATATCGCCAAAATGATCCAGAAAGAACTGGGTAAACATTTGTTTGATATTCGCGATATAGCCAAAAGTAGCAAAGAAGACATTGCTGGTTTTGACTTATTATTGCTGGGTATTCCTACCTGGTATTATGGCGAAGCACAATGTGATTGGGACGATTTTTTCCCTGAGCTGGAAAACATTGATTTCAACAATAAATTAGTCGCCATTTTTGGCTGTGGTGATCAGGAAGATTACGCCGAATACTTCCTTGATGCGATGGGAACACTGCGCGACATTATTGAGCCAAAAGGTGCCATCATTGTCGGACACTGGCCCACTGCAGGCTACAACTTTGTTGCTTCCAAAGCCCTGGCCGACGCCAACCACTTTATTGGTCTGGGTATTGATGAAGACCGCCAGCCTGAGTTAACCGAACAACGGGTAAAGCAATGGTGCAAACAAATTTACGAAGAAATGAGTTTAAAAGAGTTTGAAGCACTGTAAATGAGACACTAAAACCGGCAGTTTGCCGGTTTTTTTCTGCTTGTAAACTATGCTGGCCGGTATTGTGCTTTTTTGCGCACATACACGGTACGGTTAACTTCAGCAACAATCTGGTTATGCTGATCTTTAATATGCAGCAGAAACTGCGGAAAGTGTTTTTCGCCCTGGTCAGTAGCTGCTTTTATCGCACTGACCATATCATCGGATAACCAGAACTCTGCGACCAGCTTACCTTTGCCCGGCGTGATAAAATTAATGTCTGCCTGCTTGTCCCACACTAAATACTCTTTACCTAAAACGCCCATCAACATTAACGGATAAATGGGATCGGTCATCGCAAACATCGAACCGCCAAACTGGGTATTGTTAATGTTACGGGTCCAGGGGCGGTTTTTAAGCTCGACCCGGCAGTAACGATAGTCGTTACGTAGCTCGGCTACTTTAATACCCGCAAATAAAAAAGGTGGCCAAGAATTGAGTAACTGCCGCATAACCGCGGGTTTAAACGCCCATTTCATAAATTCACTCTGGTATGACCTGTTTGTGGATATTGTACTTTGCAATTGAGCCAATACAAGGGGCGTCACGCAAAAGCACGGAACTTTGCCATTTCATTCTGTTACTAATGTCTTTATAATCTTTTGTATATATCAGCCAGAGTTAAAGTTTTTATGTCAGATCACAACAGCGAATTACGTAAAGCCGGCCTGAAGGTGACCCTGCCGCGGGTGAAAATTTTAGAGATCCTGCAGGATCCAAAACACCAGCATATCAGTGCGGAAGACGTATATAAGCTGCTACTCGAATTAGGTGAAGATATCGGACTGGCAACGGTTTACCGGGTTCTTAATCAATTTGACGATGCTGGCATTTTAACGCGCCACCATTTTGAAGGTGGTAAATCGGTATTTGAACTGACAGGTGGCAGTCACCATGATCATCTGGTATGCCTGAAATGCGGCACTGTTATCGAATTTGAAGACGACATAATTGAAGCTAAACAGTTGGAGATTGCTGAAAAAAATGGCATCAAACTGACTCACCACAGCTTATATTTATATGGCGAGTGTAAAGATACCGTGCAGTGTAAGAAAAATAGCGATCTGAACTAACTTCAGTTTTTTAAAAGGCACCTAAGGTGCCTTTTTTATGCTTCAGACTACTGTGGCGTTAATTCTGGCCATACTTAACACACTGACATAATTACCATACTGAAAGGCATAGTCGGCTAATTCGGCCTCCACTTCAAAGCCAAAACGTTCATACAGTGCGATAGCCGCCTCATTACTGCTGTAAACTGTCAGCTCCATGCGTCGTATATTTAGCCAGTTGTCCGCCATCTCCAGCGCCGCCCGCAGCAATGCTGACCCAATACCCTGCCCCTGGTACTGTTCTGATACGCCCATACCAAGTTCCGCCACATGGCGCCGTCTTGGGTTTTGACACACCTGCAGCCCAAGCTGACCGATAACTTTTCCTTCCACTTCCGCCACCAGGTTATAAAAACCAGTCCCGGCATTATATAGTCGTTGCCAGTTAGCAACCGGTTGATACGGCAACTGCAGCGTATTAGCGTACACGGTAGCCTGATCATAAATAGCTTTAATCGCTTCGATATCAGCAGGTTCAGCATGGCGGATAATAGCGGGCATAACAACATCCTTGGTAAATTGACGTCGTTATCTTAAGTGCCTTTGGCCGCTGTGAACAAGAGCCTAAACGCAAAAAGCCAGCAAACGCTGGCTTTTTTACGTGGCAAGCTGTTATTACAACAGTTGTTCCAGCTCTGGTAACACAGTAAACAGATCGGCAACCAGGCCATAATCGGCGATTTGAAAAATTGGCGCTTCGGCATCTTTGTTAATGGCAACAATAACTTTTGAGTCTTTCATGCCAGCCAGGTGCTGAATGGCTCCTGAAATACCGACTGCAATATACAGTTCCGGCGACACAATTTTACCCGTCTGCCCAACTTGCATATCATTCGGAACGAAGCCTGCATCAACTGCCGCGCGTGAAGCACCAATGGCCGCGCCCAGTTTATCGGCGATACCGTTTAACAGTGCAAAATTTTCACCATTTTGCATGCCGCGACCACCTGAGATCACCACTCGGGCAGCAGTAAGCTCCGGCCGCTCTGATTTAGTTAACTCGGCACCAACATAACTTGATACGCCAGCATCATGCACTGCGTCAAGCGATTCCACCGGCGCATTATTACCGGTTTCTGCCGCGCGAAACGCTGCAGGACGCACAGTCAGCACTTTGATGCTGTCCGCTGATTTAACCGTGGCAATCGCGTTGCCAGCATAAATTGGGCGGACAAAGGTATCATCACTTTCTATCGCTATGACATCAGAAATCTGTGCTACATCCAGTAATGCGGCTACACGTGGCAAAAAGTTCTTTCCGGTAGTAGTCGCTGGCGCCAGAATATGGCTATAGCTGCTGCCCAGTTGTGTGACTAAAGCGGCGATATTTTCCGCTAACTGATGCTCATAAACGGCATTGTCCGCCAGCAATACTTTGCTGACACCAGCAATGGCTGCAGCTTCACTTGCCACTGCTGAGCAGCCAAAACCGGCTACCAGTACTGTGATATCTCCACCGATAGCGCTGGCAGCCTGTACCACTTTGTGCGTTTCGCTTTTCAGGCTTTGATTGTTATGCTCTGCAATTAATAAAATGGCCATTAGATCACCTTCGCTTCGTGCTTTAACTTATCTACCAGCTCTGCCACTGACTCGACTTTAATACCACCCTGGCGCACAGCAGGTGCAGCCACCTTTACTACGCTAACCTTTGACTGCAGGTTGATGCCAAAGCTGTCAGCGGTTTTAACCTCTAACGGCTTTTTCTTTGCTTTCATAATATTTGGCAGTGAAGCGTAGCGTGGTTCATTTAAACGCAGATCAGTTGACACTACGGCAGGCAATGTCAATTCAACGGTTTGCAAGCCACCATCAATTTCTCGTGTTACCTGAACTTTGTTGTCGTTCAACTGCACTTTCGAAGCAAAAGTCCCCTGCCCCATACCTGTTAATGCAGCCAACATCTGACCGGTCTGATTGTTATCAGAATCAATCGCCTGCTTGCCCAGAATAACCAGACCTGGCTGTTCGTCTGCGACAACTTTAGCCAGCAGTTTAGCAACCTGCAGCGAGTCAAGACTTAACTCTGTGTCAATATGCAGCGCGCGGTCTGCTCCCAAAGCCAATGCTGTGCGCAGCTGTTCCTGCACTGCTGTAGTACCGATGGAAACCACCACAACTTCTGTCGCACTGCCAGCTTCTTTTAACCGCACGGCTTCTTCAATAGCAATTTCACAAAACGGGTTCAGCGCCATTTTTACGTTTGCCAGATCTACTCCAGACTGATCAGCCTTAACCCGAACTTTGACGTTGTAATCAATTACCCGTTTAACCGGCACCAATATTTTCATAAATTCCTCATTCTTTTCCCATAACAAAGTACACTGTTTGTTACAGGTTTACGTTAAGGTAAAGCGACAATAGTTTAGTTTGCCACAATCTACTTACTGTTGACGTTAACGTCAACCTGCAATACCCTAAACGGCATGATAAAAGCAGCTTTAGCTGTAAATAATAAACTCCAAGAGGTACGTGCAGTGGAAAGAGAATCAATGGAATTCGATGTGGTGATAGTCGGTGCCGGGCCTGCCGGTTTATCCACTGCAATTAAGCTGATGCAACAAGCTACTGCCGCGGACAAAGCACTGTCAGTGTGTGTTGTTGAAAAGGGATCGGAAGTCGGTGCGCACATATTATCCGGTGCGGTATTTGAACCCCGCGCGTTAAACGAATTGCTACCCGACTGGCAGCAAATGGGCGCGCCCGTTACTACCGCAGTAACAGGCGATGATATTTACCTGTTTAAAGATGCTAATAATGCCACTAAGCTACCCGGCTTTGCTGTGCCTAAGACCATGCACAATAAAGGTAACTATATTGTTTCTGTTGCTAATCTTTGCCGCTGGCTGGCGCAACAGGCCGAACAGCTCGGTGTAGAGGTTTTCCCCGGTTTTGCTGCCAGTGAAATCATCATTGAAGACAATGTCGTAAAAGGCATTCTGATCGGCGACATGGGTCTGGATAAACGTGGCCAGCCCAAAGACAGCTTTATACCCGGCATGGAGTTACGTGCTAAATATACTGTGTTTGCAGAAGGCTGCCGTGGTCATCTGGGTAAGCAGTTAATCAGCCAGTTTAAACTGGATACCGACAGGTCGCCGCAACATTATGCGCTGGGTTTCAAAGAGATCTGGGATGTACCTGCAGCATCGCATCAACCAGGTTTAGTCGTTCACTCCGCGGGCTGGCCACTAACGGCAGACACTTCTGGGGGCGGTTACCTGTATCATGCTGAGAACCAACAGATTGTCGTGGGGTTAATTGTCGACTTGAATTACTCCAACCCGCATTTAAGCCCGTTTGAAGAGTTTCAACGCTATAAACAACATCCGGTGATCAGTCAGTATCTGCAACAGGGTAAACGGGTTAGTTATGGCGCGCGCGCTATCGCCAAAGGCGGTTTGAACAGTCTGCCTAAAATGAGCTTTAATGGCGGTTTGCTGGTTGGTTGTGATGCGGGTACGTTAAATTTTGCCAAAATTAAAGGTAATCATACCGCAATGAAATCTGGCATGCTGGCGGCCGAAACACTGTTTAAAGCTCTGACAGAAGACGACGCCGGTGGCCAGGATTTAGTTAGCTTTGCTGATGCTATTAAGCAAAGCTGGCTGTATGACGAGCTGTATCGCTCACGTAATTTTGGCCCGGCACTGCATAAATTTGGTACCTTTTGGGGTGGTGCTTATAACACCATTGAACAAAACGTGTTTGGCGGTAAGCTGCCGTTTACCTTAAAAGATGACAACCTCGACCACGCGCAATTAAAGCTGGCCAGTGAAGCGCCGGTTATTAATTATCCTAAGCCTGATAATGTACTCAGTTTTGACCGCCTGTCTTCAGTTTATTTATCGAATACGAATCATGAAGAAGAGCAGCCCTGTCATCTGAAGCTAAAAGACAGCTCAATTCCTGTTTTAAGTAATTTACCAAAATATAATGAACCTGCGCAGCGCTACTGTCCGGCCGGGGTATATGAAATCGTGCAGGATGAAAACAACGAGCCAAAATTTCAGATAAATGCGCAAAATTGTATTCATTGTAAAACCTGTGATATCAAAGATCCGGCACAAAATATTACCTGGGTAACTCCCGAAGGCGCGGGCGGACCAAACTACCCCAATATGTAACCGTTAACCGGGCGCACTGTGTAACCTAACTGCAACCAGTGCGCCCGTTATTTAATTTACCTTTCAGATAACTTTCCCTGCCTGATATTTTCCAATGAGTAATGTCGTTAGTTACCAGACATCACATTGGCTTAATTTTAATCTGCTACTACCTTTAACACAGACTGTAACACTGATCACTAGCTGTATCGCCCCATCACGGACAGGATGTAGCAGAATGAATAACAAAATAAAAACTGACCCAAACCAGCAAGATGACATTATTGCAGTAAAAAGCGTACTGAAAAAACATCCCCCCCAGCAGGCAGCTCCCAGCTTTGCCGGCGACAGTTACATGTATTTTACTGAACGCGATTTGAACAAAATATTGACCAACCTTGATGCACTGCGCGCCAGTGTGTTTCCGCTGTCAGATCCGGACAATGAAATTCAAAGCCGTAAACAGCAGCATTTTCCATCAGTCTGCCTGATAGGACTGGGGCGCTGCGGCTCTAATATTGCGCTGGACGTCGCGTCCTTAGTGTATAGCGCACGAAACTTCTACCTGAGTGAATTTAATAACGAAGCACAGCAAAGCCGCGAGCAGGAATACCGGCCAATGCGCTGGATTAAACGTAGTTTGCACCTGGCAAACACCCAAACAGTAAAACCGGTATTTCTGATAGAGCCTTTGGTCATGCTGGGCGATCTGGACAAAGACATAGAGGGGCGTATTCGCTTCTCACATAAAGGCGAAAAAAGCGGTTTTCTGCACGATTACACTAAGATGAAAATTATGGATCTGTCGGAAGTTCATGCCGGCGGCGCTGGCAATGCGCCAATTCTCGGGCAGTATCTGGCAAAAATCATTCTGAACAAAGACACACAGCGCTTTGCTAATGCTGATTGGAAGTATATTCACTCTTATCTGATTGACTCCTGTGGCATTAAAGCCAATCAATCACGCTTGTATTTTTATATATTCAGCGCTGGCGGTGGCACAGGCTCGGGTATGGCATCCGAGTTTGGCCTGGCACAGCAATATGCGTATATGAGCAAAACATTCGATACCCGGACCTTGGCTGAAGATGAAGAGAATCGAGGTCACTCCTTCGTGTTTGAGCCAATTTTCACCAGTGGTATTTGTATACTGCCCAATATCTCTGACCATGGTGTAGAAATGTCAGAAGCACTGCATATCAATGCCGGTCGGTTATTGTGTAAATATTTAGCTGAAGAGTGGGACTTTTCCTACAATTTTGATAATGAAGACAGCAGCGAGTCCAGTGTGATGCACCGCATTCGCCCATGGAACGCTATGATGCTGATCTCAAATGATATTATGCGTTATGCAGAAGAAACTGATGATGGCGGCATTCAGCATATCGACGTCAATGCGATGGAGAAATATGCCAATCAGTATATCTCGCAGCAAATCTTTAATATTCTGACAGCACAGGCCGTCACCACTGACTATGATGAAAACTATTTCCGCCGTGCAGGTATCGATATAGGCGAAACGATCCGGTTAGATGCGAATGATCTGTTTATGAGTCTGGCGGGCCCGGTTGCCGTTGCATACGCAGAGTCAGTTATTCCTCCCGATAGTGGCAGCCTTGATAAAAAACCGGCTAACAGCCTGAATATTGATGATTTATTTTTCCGATCTATCGACCTGCCGCACTTTAACAAGGTTACCCAAGCCATTGAAGGAATTAGCTTATTACCCATTGAGTCAGGTAAATACCGCGAAACATTAGCTAACTACGTTAAAAATGGCTACAACGCCGCCGAACTAAAAGATTTGCACTTTTTTAATAACTGCTCATCGATAGTGTCTATTGTATCGTTGCCGAAAGACTACAAATTATCCTATATGGACTTAAACCGGTTAAAATCACACCTTAACGCATTGTTCCCAAACACCACGTTAAAACGTTATGCGCTGGTAATAGGCGCATCAGCGAATATTTCGCTGACAACACTGATTGTCAAAAGCCCATGCCTGAGTGATGACTTCTTAACGTTGATTGTTGCTTTTATAAAACGTTGCTTTGCAAAAGATAATTATCGCTTTGACGACAAATTAGATCAGGCAATGCTGTCGTTTATCCGAGCGGATGAGTTTGATGAGGCAGCGCTGGAGTTGATGCTGCATGAGTTTGAAAACCCGGCCAAAATACTCGATACGAACTGGTATGCTATTAAACCCATGTATGAGAAAAAATACCGTGAACTTATCCACAATAAAGAGAAATTCGTTTCAATTAATGACATTCGTTTAAGCCGGGATAGCGTTAAAAAAGCCATTAAATACCTGCGGGAGATTTATCGGCACAAAATCAGCAAAACCAAAGTTATTTCGCTTAACCCGCAAAATTCGCAAAAACCCAGCGCTGGCAAATAATAAGGCGGATAGCAGTACTCAGATCAGGCTTAGCACGCTAAGCCTTTTTATTGTCCGGTGTAGCGAAAAACTGCCTGAGCCCCTACACTATCGCCAGAATTTATCTCCGATTGGAATTTAGTATTTTTATGTCTGATACCCCTTTGTACCGGTTAAACAAATATATTAGCGATACGGGCTTTTGCTCACGCCGCGAAGCTGACAAATTAATTGATAACGGTAAGGTCAGCGTTAATGGCGCGACGGCAACGGTAGGAACTAAGGTTTCAGACCAGGATCTGGTGCTGATAGATGGCAAACCACTGCAAGCTAAGCCCAAGCGGGTATATCTTGCATACAATAAGCCGGTTGGTATTACCTGCACCACAGAGCGCCACATTCACGGCAATATTATCGATGCGATCCGCTATCCGGAACGGATTTTTCCGATAGGACGCCTAGACAAGCCTTCAGAAGGGCTGATTTTTTTGACCAACGACGGGGATATTGTAAATAAGATCCTCCGCGCCGGTAATGCGCATGAAAAAGAGTATATCGTCACGGTAAACAAGCCGATTACAGAACGCTTTATCCAGCAGATGTCTCGCGGCGTGCCGATACTAGACACGGTTACCCTACCCTGTACAGTGCAACAACGCTCAAAACAAAGTTTTACTATCGTACTAACACAAGGCCTGAACCGGCAAATCCGCCGTATGTGCGAATATCTGGGCTATGACGTACAAACGTTAAAACGCACGCGCATTATGCATATCCGAAGTGCTGGACTAAAACCCGGCCAGTGGCGATTACTGGAAGATATCGAAATCCGTATGCTGGAACAGCAGCTCCTCAATTCAAGCAAAACTGCTGAAAACGGTGTTGCCAGCAACAGCTTTGATGATTAACAGCGACTGTACCATCGAACTTGCAATGAGGCCAATATGCCCCTGAAGCTCAAACTGCCATTCTATGTCAGCCTGTTAGCCGGCCCATTATTGTTTCTCATCACGCTGCTGACGGAGCCACTGTTAAGCGGCAT